>JAJYBT010000150.1 GCA_021778875.1 Acidobacteriota bacterium
TGGTCTCTACCCGCGATGCGCGCAGCAGCCGCGCAATCTGCTTCAGGTGCAACTGCACGGCATAGGCGCGCAGGATTTCGGCTTGGGAGAACTGGAAGCCGGAGGGGCGGATCGCGGCCATGCGCGCCTCCAGTTGCGCAATGTCTTCCTCAAGGTTGAGGCCGGGTGGCGGCACGTGAAACCGCCAATTGTGCGTGCAACGGGCGACGTAATGGAAGCCGGCGCGGATATCCACGGCCAGCCGCGCGAGAGCTGGCTCCAGTTGCTGTGCGTAGCGGTCGTTGTGGCTGTCTCTGACGGCGAACTCCAGCGCGGCGAGCGCGTCGAAGAGGGAGCGGCCGAACTGCGCCAGCATGCCGAGCCCTTCGCGCCATCCCGGGCCGCCAGAAGGCTCATTGCGAGCCGCCTCGAGTAATTGATTGTTGCTGCGCAGCACGGCCAGAGCGTCCTCGCGCAGGGCTGCAAGGTTTTCAGCAGGCTCTCCGCGAAAGCCCTGGAGAATGGCCTCAAACAACGCGCCGAGCACGAGGAACTCCTGTGCAAGGCCATCGCGCAGGCGCAGGCGAGCACGATCGGGAAACACGAGTGTGGAGACCAGGAGCGCCACCACGATTCCCAGCACCACCTGACCAACTCTGTCGAGCGCGATGGTCCAGTGCGAGCCGGCGGTCTGAACCAGCATGATGATGGTCACCGTCACGCCGGCGAGTCGTGAGCTGCTTCGGAATCCGAGCAGGCCGCAAAGAGTGACTGAGGCAAGCACGGCAAGGATATAATTCCATGGCAGCGCGCCGAGCAGCGAGAATGAGAATCCGAACAGCGCTCCAATAAGAGTGCCAAGCAGCCTGTCGCGCGAGGCTGTGATCGTGGACCCGAAGTTGGATTGCAGCACGATGATGGCGCTGATGGCGCCCCAATAGCCGTCATGCAGGCCAAAGTGTATCGCGAGCCACCAGCACAGGGCGGCTGCAAGGGCCGTCTTCGCGGCATGGATCAGCAGACGCTGGCGCTCCCAACTGAACAGGCCGCGGCGATGATTCTGCTCCATTCGCAGCTCGACGGCAAGCTGTTGCTGCGACCACGTCTTGTGCGTTGTCAGGCGCATGTTTCCATTGTGGCGTTGGAGGGACGATCTGATTTCAGAATGCATTGGAAGCTGCATCCCGGGCAGTGACCATCCTCACGCATTGCCTCATTCAACCACAATTGAAACGTGCAAGGCGACAGGTCTGCCGCGCGGCAACGCCAGCGTGTAGCATAGGGGGAAGACGATCGCGCAGCGAGCCAACCAAACCTCATGATACGAGTGGGATATCCAGCAACATTGTCCGCGGAGCTCTTCGCAGGCTTTCCTGCGGAAGCTGAACTGATTTCACTGCCGGCTCAACTTGATCACGAGGTAGAGATCGACGTGTGGATTCCGGACCCTTATCCGACGCGCGCGATGCGCGTGTGGCCGCACTTGCGCGGAGTGCGGCTGGTGTTGTCGCTGATGGCGGGAACGGAATGGATTCCTGGCACGGTGGGGCCGCATGTGACCATCTGCAATGCCCACGGTGCGCACAACATCTCCACCGCGGAGTGGACGCTGTCTGCGATTCTCGCAATGCTGAAGTACTTTCCGCTTTACCTTGACATTCAGCGAACGGGTGTGTGGAAGCGGCGCTTTGAGGCCAGCGCTCACTACGCGAGCATGACCGGGGATGCGCATCCGCACTATCCCCCTGTGATGCTGGAGGAGCTGACAGGAAAGACGGTGCTGCTGGTGGGCCACGGCGCCATCGGCAAGGAGATCGAGCGCATGCTTGCGCCATTTCATGTGAAGATATTGCGCATTGCACGCAGCGCGCGCACCGAGCCGCAGGTCCACGCGGCGAGCGAACTCGACCGCCTGTTGCCGATGGCTGAAGTGGTTGTGCTGATTCTGCCGCTGACGGAGGAATCGCGCAGGCTGATCGGGAGGCGGCAGCTTGCGCTGCTGCCGCAAGGCGCATTGCTGGTGAATGCCGCGCGCGGGCCGGTTGTGCAGACGGATGCGCTGGTGGAGGCGCTGCATGCAGGCAGGATTCGCGCAGCCTTAGACGTGACCGATCCAGAGCCACTGCCTGAAGGCCATCCGTTGTGGAGCTGCCCCAACCTGCTCATTACGCCGCATGTTGGCGCATCGAGCCCGCAGTTTGCGCGGCGCGGGCTGAAGGTAGCCGCGGACGAACTGAGACGCTACATGCACGGCGAACCGCTGCGCAACGCGGTGCAGGTTGCAGTGTGATGCAGCGGGGATGAGTCTGCGAAGCCGCATTCTGCTTCTTAATCGAGATCGCTGGCTGGCGATGGCGACGCTGATGTGAGCGCTGCATCTTGTGTAAAGTTTATTCCGGTTTCGCTGGCAGCTACTTCGGCGCGACGCCAATCGCGCAGGCCCAGCACGGCCAGCGCCACGAGGGCCGCATAGAGCAGGGCAGTGGGCCACAGATTCTTGTAGAGATACTCGCCTATATATACCAGGTCAACAACGATCCAGAGCCACCAGTTTGCCGTGTGTTTGCGCGCCTGCCACCAACTGGCCACCAGGCTGAAGCTCGTGAGCGTGGCGTCAAGATACGGCAGCGCTGCGTGAAGGCGCTTTGCCAATTCACCCAGCGCGAAGCTGCCCGCAACGCCGGCGACAACGGCAAGCAGCAGGCTCGATGCAGCCAGCGGAACGATGCGCACCTCGCCCTCTTCGCGCACGCCGCGCCACCAGTGCCACCATCCGTAGAGCGTGAAGGCCAGAAAGAAAATCTGCAGGAGCGCATCAGAGAGCAATTGGGCACGGTAAAAGACGATGAGGTAAATCACGTCTGCGGCGAGAACCACGGGCCAGCAGAGGAGTGTTCTTCGCGTGGTGAGCCAGATGCCCAGCACCGTGGTGATGGTGCCGGCGAGCTCAAGCCAATGCGCGGCAAGATAGTTGGCGATGGTTGCCCAGCTCATTACTTCGACGCCTCCTGCGAGTGCCGGCGCGCGCGAGCCCAGCCGCGCAACGCATCCAGAAGCCGGCTACCTGAGTCACGAAACCACCGCGCATGTCCCAGCAGATAGTCATCGCTGGCCTGCTTCGCTTTCATGGGGGAATGCAGCGCGCCAAGAAAGTAGTCCGCCTCAGTGAGCGCGAATTCTGCATGGCACAGGGCAGTCATTGGCGCGATGGCCGCCGCTTCCTCGGCGCTGAGGGTGCGCTCGCTCTCATAGCCGTCGAGCAGAGCGAACAGGTGATCGAGATGCACCGGAACATCATCAGGCTGCGAGGAAGGCTGCACCAGCGCCAGCCACTCGACAATGTTGCGCTCAATGGCCTGCGCCAGGTCGTGTGCCGCGTTGGTTCGATCGGCCAGGCCAAAGTCGATGATGGTCGTTGCCCGCGCATTGTCGCCCGCATTGCTCCAGAAGAGGTTCGATGCATGCAGATCGTTGTGCGTCCACAGGGGAGCGAGCGCGGGCAGCAGCGGCAGGAGCTCCGCGTGAAAGGGAGCAAGCAGTTCCAGCACATTGGCGCAGTGAGCGCGTGTTGCCTCATGGGCGGCAAGAGAAGGCCGGGCAGCGAGATAAAGCGCCATCGCATGTGTGGGATCGGAGGATGCAAAGATGGAGAAGCTGGCCACAAGCGGGCGTACCTTGCGCGGCGGCGCGGCGAATCCGATTGCGGCATTGTGGATCCGAGCCAGAGTCTGGCCTGCAGAGTGCGCATGCGCCGTTGAACGAAATGGCGTCCACGAGAGCGCGTCTTCGTAGAGGTCCAGGCCTGCGGGTCTCTCGTGTACTTCGTAGGTCCACTCGCCGATTTCGATTGCCGTCTGGCCGTCACGAGAAGTAAAGACCTGCGGCACTGCTGCGCCGTGCGCGCGCAGATGCTGCATGAAGCGATGCTCCTCGACCAGGCCCTCGGCGTCGCGTACCGAGCGGTGATGCCGCTTGACGAAGACAGGTACGTTGGTCGTGGCGACAACACTGGCCGCAGAAAACGGCCGTGGGCTCATGGACAGGATTGTAACTGCCTCGCCGCAGGCGGGAAACAGGCCGAGCAGCGCGCGCACTTCATCGAGGGCAAGCGGCGGCCAGTCGGGCTCCACCAGTGTGCCATCCATTCCGTGCGCTTTGACTGCGGTACTCATGTGAGCCTGCTCATTCCTTCATTCACTTCGGCAACGTGCAACTAGAAAGTGTAATGGGCCGAGAGCCTCACCGTCGCGGGCGCTCCCAGGTGGATGAATGTGTCGCCATAGCTTGCGCCGGTGTCTTTCCAGTAGCGCTGATTGAACACGTTGTCCGCATAGAGTCTGAGTGTGACACGGCCGCTTTCACCGCCGGGAGTGTAGCGCGCGCCGAGGTTGAAAAGGTTGTAGGCATCCACGCTCACAAGGTCGTCGCGCGTGGCCTGCTTGCGGCCCGTGTAGCTCCAGCCGGGCATCAGATGCAGTCCGCGCGTGTGTGGCAGCAGCATGTCCGCGAATACGGTTGTGTGCAGTCGCGGCACGTTGATTACCTGCTTGTTGTCAAAGGCGGGCGTGCCGGTATTGCTCGATGTAGCCTGCATGGCTGTTGCCGACGCGGTGAGCTGCAGCCAGGCGGCGGCCTTGCCCTGCGCATTCAGCTCAATGCCGTTGTGTGTTTCGTGTCCCGCGGGCTCAAAGCACAAATCGCCTGGAATGACGTTGGCCGGGCAGAAGCTGTCGGCTGTTTGGATCACGCGCGGATAGAAGAAGGGCTGGCGCATGCGGAACAGCGCTGCCGTCAGCAGAACCGTGTGCTGGTACTTGACGCCGACCTCAGATTGCCGCGTGAAGAAGGGGTCGAGGAACTGGCTTGAGTTGTCCACCCACCAGGGCGCCTGCGGGCCCAGCGAGAGCAGCACGCCGTAGTTGCCGTAGAACGTGATGTCCTTGATGGGCGTGTAGGTGGCCCCGTACTGCGGCAGCCAGAGCGTGTGCGGCTTTGTGTAGTTGAAGTCGCCCACGCGGACATAGCGTCCGCCGGCCACGAGCGCTACGCCGCCGGGCAGGTGCATTCGATCCTGAATGATGCCTGATGCCTGGTGGTTGAAGTCCGCGAGCGTGGCCGGACCCGCGTTCTGATAAGGACTCTCGGGCGCGAAGGCAATGTTGGGCTGATTGATGTTCTCCACGCCCAGCGCGGTGTAGACGATGGTTGGCGACAGGTCCACGGAGCGGTGGAAGAGCGAACCTCCGCCGACGATGTCGTGAGACACCTCGCCCATTTCAATGTGGCCCTGCACCAGCGCTTCGCCGACGGCGTTGATGCGCAGCTCGCCGGGGCTGCGGTAGTTGTAGATCTCGTAGCTGCCATCGGGGCAAAAGAAGTAGTAGGGCGAGTCCGGGCAGAGCGAGTTGCCATTTACGTCGAGCGCCGCGCCGTAGGGCCAGATTACGTTGTCGTCGATGAGCGAGTGGCTGTAGGAGCCGCCGATGCGAGCGGACCAATGCGCGTTGAACGTGTGATTCAGACGCGAGCCCGCATTGAATACGTCGAAAGTATTCGGCTTGGACCATGACTGGAAGCCCAGCATCACGGAGGGGTAGACGCGCGCTGGAATCGTGGCGCCGCCGAGCAACTGGTAGCCGGCCTCGGAGCGCTGGATGCGATGCTGGTACTCGAAATCGGCGAAGAGATTGGTGTCGGGGCTGAGGCGGAACTCGCTGTCCAGCGCGCCGACGCCGCGCCAGCCATCCGCGTGCTGCACATACGTGTGGATGTTCTCACCGGCGATGTTGAGACGAAGGCCGGGCGCGAACTTCGCGTGGAAGATGTGGCCCATGTCGAGCGCGCCGTAGGATGTTCCGCGGTGGTCCGTGGCCATGTCGAAGGCCGGGCGCTGCGTTGCATTCGGCTCTTTGGTGACGTAGTCGATGAGCCCGCCTGCCGAGGCCACGCCGCTTTCCAGGCCTGCGATGCCTTTCACGAGCTCGACGCTCTCCTTATTTTCAAGCGGAACGTCCTGCTCGCCGGCGATGGTCATGCCGTTAATCTGCAGCGCGGTGGCCAGGTCGATGGGGAATCCGCGAATCTCAAAGTCGCCGTAGTAGCCAACGGGTGCGTAGTCCTCGCCGACTGACGCGTCGTTCTTGACCACGTCAGAGAGTACGCGCGCCATCTGGTCATTGAGCACGGCGCGGCTCACCGCCGTGACTGAAAGCGGCGTCTCCTTGAGCAGCGTGCCGTCCAGGTTGCCAGCGGTTACAGCGCTGGTGAGGTAGTCGTCTTTCGCCTCGCCATGGACGACCACGGTGGTGGTCACGGGCGCGGGCTTCTGCGCGGAGGCAGTCGGAGTTGTTTCTTGAGATTTTGGCGCGCTCGCCTGCGCCTGGCCCTGCGGAAACGCGCGGAGTGGAATAACAAGGCAGCAAAGGAGGGCAAGCCCCGTCGCCAGCAGGCCGCTCACGGGCCGGAACTGTCGGATGCATGAACGGGATGAACGAGAGTTGGGTGCGATGAAAGCGGCTGCGCGTGTTGACATGAATTCCCCTTGCTTCAACTTCATGAAACAGGAGAACTCGCGCGTCGATTGGAGAAGGCCGTTC
>JAJYBT010000151.1 GCA_021778875.1 Acidobacteriota bacterium
GCACTGCCCTTGAAGCGGGCGATTTCCTGAGTGGCACCAAGCTGGCATGCGGCGGCGACCTGCTCGGCGAGGGCGGCGGCGACGATGTAGACGGGGCCGGGCTTGTCTGGCGAATCGCCCGTGGTGGCGAGCGCGACGTAGTCGAAGTCGGGATGGAAGGCGACGGCCATGGACGCGGGCAGGGTCCAGGGCGTGGTGGTCCAGATGATGGTGTAGACCTCGCGGCCGGCGAGCGCGGGGGCAATCGCTTCGTGCGGCGAAGTAAGCCGGTAGCGCACGTAGACGGAGGGGCTGGTGTGCATTTCGTACTCGACCTCGGCCTCGGCGAGGGCGGTGCGGTCGTGGATGCACCAGTAGACGGGCTTGAGTCCGCGATAGACGAAGCCTTTCTCAAGGAAGCCGTAGAAGGCTTCGAGGGTGCGGGCCTCGTAGTCGCGCGACATGGTTTTGTAGGGAGTGTCCCAGCGGCCGAAGCAGCCGATGCGCTGAAACTGCGAGGTTTGCAGATCGACGTATTTCTGCGCGTAGGCGCGGCAGGCTGCAAGGACCTCTGGGACGGGCATTTCGAGCTTCTTGCGGCCGAGTTGCTCGTCCACTTTGATTTCGATGGGCAGGCCGTGACAGTCGTAGCCGGGCACGTAGGGCGCGTCGAAACCGGCCATGGTTCTGGACTTGACGACGAAGTCTTTGAGGCCCTTGTTGAGGGCGTGGCCCAGGTGGATGGGGCCGTTCGCATAGGGCGGGCCGTCATGAAGAATGTAGGCGGGGCGGCCCTGGCCGGCTTTGCGCAACTCATCATAGAGGCGCATCGAGGCCCAGCGGGCCAGACGAAGTGGTTCATTCTGCGGCAGATTGGCCTTCATGGCGAAGGCGGTTTGCGGCAAGGTCAAAGTCGCCTTCAATTCCGGCGCTGCGGGCATCGTGACTCCCTGATTCTGTGCGAAGTTGCTCATTGTTTAGTGTAAATGGCGGAGAAAGATTTTTCCGGTAACAAGTGGGGCAGTTCGTCGTCTATTATTTATGGAAAGCCTTACTTCTGGAGGCTATGAGACTCCGGAGGGCCCAGACCAAAAGTCGGGGCGGGTACCCTTGCAGACAAGCGAGGGCAGTGTCGAGCATAATGAAGTGATGGGCCTGGAACCGGAAGATTCCCCTTCAGGGCAAGCAAAAACGGCAGGGCCAGCAGCGGACATGGCAAACGACCTACTTATTCAGCCCGAAACGGAAACTGAAGCGCAGCCGGCCCGGCCGGAAGGGCATGAACTCGACGCGTTCCTGGGCAGGGCATTTGAAGAGAAGTCAATCTGGGCGGGCCTCTACGAGAACATTTACGACGTTTTCTTTCCGCCCAAGCTGCCCCCGCTGGAGCTGACGTCGAAGCCGATTGATGTGCCTGACAGGCTGGCGGTCAAGCCCAATCCCTGGGCGATTGGGATTTCGACCGCGGTGAACCTGACAATCCTGGCCATTTTGCTTTTCTTCGTGGGCAAGAAGATTATCGAGGCGGTGAAGCCGCCCTTGACGGCCACCAATATCGACGTGGGCTCGTTTGAACTGAAGGCGCCGCAGGGCCCGAAGGCGGGCGGCGGCGGGGGCGGCGGTTCGCACGACATTGTGAATCCGATCAAAGGCAAGCTGCCGAAGATCGAAGACAAGCCCATGACTCCGCCGCAGGTGCCTGTTCTCGACAAGCCGAAGATTGCGATTGAGTCAGCGATCGCGGTGCAGAAGGACATAACACTGCCTGACAATCCAGCGTTGCCGAATATTGGCGTGACGAAGTCGCCGAATGTGTCGCTGGCCTCGAACGGCCAGGGCGGCGGGGCGGGCATGGGCACCGGTTACGGCGGCGGTCTGGGCTCGGGCACCGGCAACGGCTATGGTCCGGGCAGCGGCGGGAATGCAGGCGGCGGTTTGTATCGGATTGGCGGCGGTGTTTCGGCACCCGTGCCGATCTTTCAGCCAGAGGCGGAGTTCAGCGACGAGGCTCGCCGGGCGAAGTATCAGGGCGTCTGCCTGATTTCGCTGATTGTGGACGCGCAGGGCAATCCGCAGAATCCGCGTGTGATTCGCGCGCTGGGCATGGGTCTGGATGAAAAGGCTCTGGAGGCGGTGCGGAAGTACAGGTTCAAGCCGGCGATGAAAGATGGCAAAACGCCAGTGCCGGTGATGATTTCCATCGAGGTGAACTTCAGGCTGTATTGAGTTTGAACGCAGGCAGGAAACAAGGGCGAGGCGCATGGGCGCTTCGCCCTTTTCCGTTTTGCGGTGGATATGAATCAATCGATTTATCTCCGCTGGTCAGCGGCCATGCTGTGGTAATCTTCGCTGTTCGTTACATGGGAGGCATGGCGATGCGGCTACGGCATGGAGCATGGATGGCATGGTTGGCTGGACTGGTGTTGGCGGCAGGTCTGGCGCGGGTGGCGAGCGCGCAGGCGGACTACCCCTTTCGCGATCCGAAGCTGAGCGACGACCAGCGTATTGCCGATTTGCTGAATCGGCTGACGTTGGCGGAGAAGGTCGAGCTGATGTCGGATCATCCGAAGTTTCCGCGGCTGGGCCTTGTGTTCTCAGGCCAGGTGGAAGGGCTGCACGGACTGGCGCTTGGCGGGCCTGCGGGCTGGGGCGGGCGCGGTCTGCTGGAAATGCCAACTACGACCTTTCCGCAGGAAAAAGGCCTGGGCGCGACGTGGAACCCTGAACTCGTGAAGAAGATCGCCGGCCTTGAAGGCTACGAGGCGCGGTATGACTACCAGAACCCGGTGATTGACCGGGGCGGGGTGGTGGTGCGCGCGCCGAATGCCGACCTGAGCCGCGATCCGCGCTGGGGGCGCACCGAGGAGTCGTATGGCGAGGACCCTTATCTTGTGGGAACGCTGACGGTGGCGTTTGCGCAGGGCCTGCAAGGTCCCGATCCGAAGCACTGGCAGGCCGCGTCGCTGATGAAGCATTTCCTGGCCAACGAGAATGAAAACGGACGGGCGCACAGCTCGTCGGACTTTGATGAGCGGCTGTTTCGCGAGTACTACTCGGTGCCATTCAGGATGGGATTCGAGGAGGGCGGCTCGCGGGCGGTGATGGCGGCTTACAACTCGTGGAACGGGATTCCGATGATGATTCATCCGGTTCTGAAGGACGTGATGATCAAGGAGTGGGGCAACGATGGGTTGATCTGCACGGACGGCGGCGCGCTGGGACTTCTGATCACGGCGCACAAAAGCTTTCCTGACAAGGAGCAGGGCTCGGCGGCAGCGGTGAAGGCGGGGATCAACCACTTTCTCGACACGTACAAGGACGACCTGACAAAGGCGCTCAAGGATGGCCTTGTAACGGAAGCCGATATGGACGCCGCGCTGAAGAATCTGCTGCGTGTGTATCTGCGGCTTGGCGAGATGGACCCGGCGGGCGTGGATCCCTACGCAAAGATTGGCAAAGAGACGACGGGCGAAGCGCCGCCGTGGGAGCGCGCGTCCAGCAGGGAACTGGCGCGGCTGGCGACGGATGAGTCGATTGTGCTGCTGAAGAACGAGGGCAATGCACTGCCTCTGGATCGAACGAAGCTGAAGACGATTGCGCTGATTGGGCCGTGGACCGAACAGGTGCTGCTCGACTGGTACAGCGGCACGCCGCCGTATGGGGTGAGCATTCTGGATGGAATCCGCGAGGCGACGGGCAAGGATGTGAAGGTGCTCTACGCGGATGGCTCGGACGAGGCCGCGGCCGCGGCGCTGGCGCGCAAGGCGGATGTGGCGATTGTGGTGGTGGGGAATCATCCCGAATGCAATGCGGGATGGGACCAGTGCCCGACGCCGTCGAATGGCAAGGAGGACGTGGATCGCAAGACGATCGTGCTGGAGCAGGAATCGCTGGTGAAGGCTGTTTTTGCGGCGAATCCAAAGACAATTGAAGTGCTGAGGTCGAGTTTTCCCTATGCGATTGTGTGGAGCGAGGAGCACGTGCCGGCCATTGTGCACATGGTGCATAACAGCCAGGAGGAGGGCCACGGGCTGGCCGATGTGCTGTTTGGCGACTACTCGCCGGCGGGACGACTGACGCAGACGTGGCCGACGGGCGATGCGCAGTTGCTGCCCATGATGGACTACAACCTGCTGAACGGGCGCACGTATATGTACAGCAAAGACAAGCCGCTGTATTCGTTTGGCTATGGGCTGAGCTATACGACGTTTGCCTATGAGGGAGTGAAGCTGAGCGCACCGAGCATGAACGCAGATGCCAGCGTTGACGTGACGGTGAAGGTGAAGAACACGGGCAACCGCGCCAGCGACGAAGTGGTGCAGATGTACGTGCAGCATCTGGGGTCGGCTGTAACGCGGCCTCAACTGGAGTTGAAAGGATTCAAGCGCGTCCAAATCGAACCGGGCGCAGAGCAGGACGTGACGATGACACTGAAGGCGCGCGATCTGGCCTACTGGGACGCGCCCAACCACGCATGGCGCGTGGAGAAGGAGCAGGTGCGCGTGATGGCCGGGGGATCGAGCGACAAGCTGCCGGTGCATGGCGATGTGCAGGTGTCAGATAGCAGGGAATTCAAGCCGTAGGGCGGGAGCTTTCCGGTTGCGATGAAGGGAACGAATGATGAGGATGTCGTTCATGTTTACGTTCCTGGATTCGCTGGCAGCGGATGCCTTCTGCGCGCGGTCCACGGCAATGTCATGAGAAGCTCCCAGTGTTTTGAGCGGTCGGTGCCGATGCTGGTCTGATTGTCATGAGATGAACAATTCCGCCAGATATTGTGCGGATCGTAACTGACGAAGAGCTCCAATTGAATCCTCTGAGGCGCAATACGAATCGTGTATGAAGGGTGTCGCCGAGGAGAAAAAGCATGAGTCAATCGCTAAGGTTCGTTGTTCGCGCGGGTGCTGTTCTACTCATCGTTCTTGGAACCATCTGGATTCTGCAGGGGATCAATGTGCTGCCGGGGAGCTTCATGACGGGGCACATTCAATGGGCTTATTACGGTGGAATTGCAGCCGTTCTTGGAGTGGCTCTTCTACTGGTCGCAAGGCGGAGCCGCTGATCAATCGAAACCCCTGCGCTGCATTTTTGGCGCCTGAGGCTTGAGAGTTGCGTCGGCACTCAGGCGAGTATTTCCGGCAGTACTAATACGGGCACTGGTGCAAAGCGATTATGAGCTTCAAGTTCCATACCCTTCGACAAGAACAGTGGATCTCGCGCCCCATCGAAGAGGTGTTTGCGTTTTTTGCAGACGCTCGCAACCTGGGAGACATCACGCCGCCCTGGCTGGATTTCAATATCGTCTCGATGAACTCCAACTCAATTTCGGAAGGTAGTGAGATTCGTTATCGTCTGCGATTGCATCGAATACCGATTCACTGGCGAACCGAGATCCGCAGGTGGAATCCTCCCCATCGTTTTGTAGACGTGCAGAGATCAGGACCGTATAGACTGTGGCACCATACGCACAGCTTTGAGGCGCACGGCGACCGGACACGAATGATCGATGTGGTTCGATATGTGCTTCCCTTCGGCGTCCTGGGACAGATCGCTCACGCTTTGAAGGTGCGCAGCGATGTGCGACGGATATTTGATTACCGGCGTCAGCGTATCGATGAGTTGTTTGGCATGCCGAGGGGTAGAGTGGCATGAAGTCACCCATTCTTATTGCCGGTGCAACCGGGTACGTGGGTGGGGAGTTGCTGAAGGCGCTGTTGGCCGCAGGTTATCAGGTACGCTGTCTGGCACGGCGTCCGAAGATTCTTGAGGCCAGGGAACTGGCTGGGCTGCAGGTCGTCGCGGGAGATGTTCTTGACGCCGCATCTGTGCGCGCCGCGATGGCTGGAATTGACGCTGCATATTACCTTGTTCACTCAATGGGCTCAACTCAATCCTTTGAGGAGCAAGACCGGATTGCAGCACAGAACTTCGCGAATGCCGCCCAGGAATCCGGGGTTAAGAAGATCATCTATCTTGGCGGTCTTGGCCACAGCTCGGACCAACTCTCCGCACATTTGCGCAGCCGTCAACAGGTGGGCGAGATTCTGAAATCCACGGGGGTTCCGGTCATCGAGTTTCGTGCCTCGGTGGTGATCGGTTCAGGCAGCCTATCTTTCGAAATGATCCGCGCCCTGGTGGAACGGCTTCCTGTGATGATCGCGCCGCGCTGGGTTTCAGTCGCCGCACAGCCGATCGCAATCGCCGATTTGCTCTCCTATTTGCTCGAGGCTCTGGAACTGCCGCTGAACGAAAGCAGGATATTCGAAATCGGAGGCTCCGATCAGGTGTCCTACGGTGGTCTGATGAGGGAGTACGCTCGCCAACGAGGATTGAAGCGGCTTGTGATTTCCGTGCCGTTTCTTACGCCGCGCCTATCCAGTCTCTGGCTTGGTCTGGTCACTCCTCTCTATGTCCGCGTGGGCCGCAAACTGATTGATAGTATTCGTCACGAAACAGTCGTGGAAGACCAGACTGCCCTGAGCCATTTCAAGACTCGGCCTTGCGGGTTTCGAGAAGCTATCGCGTCAGCCATCAGTGCGGATGGGCTGCATCTTAAGGTCGATTCCCGGGCGATTCACGTGGGC
>JAJYBT010000152.1 GCA_021778875.1 Acidobacteriota bacterium
TGGAGAGGCCTCCGGTGATGTTGCCGGCGCGGGCGCACTCGGCAAGGCCGAGGCCTTGCAGCCATGCGAAGAGGAATCCGGCGTTGTAGCTGTCGCCTGCACCGATGGTGTCGACCGGAGTCACGGGAACCGGATCGGCCGAGACGAAGGCGTCGGCGGTCTTCACGACCGAACCACGCGCGCCGCATTTGACGGCAACGCAGCGGACCTGTGGAGAAAGCGCGTCCAGAGCGGCTTCCAGCGTGCGCTTACCCGTGATGCGGAGCAGTTCGCGTTCATTGGGAAGAAAGACGTCGACGAGCGGAAGAATTTCTTCAAGCGGGTAGCCCCAGGAGTCGTCGGGATCGTCGTTGGTGTCGAGCGAGATGGTTAGCCCGGCCTGCTTGAGCTGCCTGAAGAGCTGGGGCACGTCAGCGGTGAGGCCGCGCTGCAGGTAGAGCGACGAGAGATGGAAGTGCGGGGCCGAAGCAAGATAGTCCATGTCGAGATCGGGCAGGGTGATGGAGGCGATGGTTCCGGCGTAGGTGAACATGTGCCGGGTTTTGCCGTGCGGCAGGATGATGGTGACGCCGGTTCCGGTGGAGTCGAGAATGCGCGCGTGGGTGAGGTCAACCCCGCGGCCTGCGAGGCGCTCGCGGGCGATGCGGCCGAGATCGTCGTTACCAGTGCAGGTTACGAAGCCGACTTTTGCGCCGAGCGCGGCGAGATTGTGCGCGAGGATTGCGGAGGAGCTGCCGAGTGTGACCTTGAAGCCGTCGGCAAGCAGCTCGCGTTCGACGGGAATCTCTTCCGGATATCCGTAAAGGATGAGGTCGAGGTTGAGTTCACCGGCGATTGTGATGTCGAAGAGGGGCATGTTTGAGATATGAGGTTGGAGTTGGATGGCAGCGTAGTGGGAGCAACATCATTTATAACTGGAGTGACAGGACAGGGGCAATCAGACGCGCCGTGAAGGCGCGATGAGCACGACAGGATGCCCGGATGTGCTCCGGCCCTTCCCGAAATCTCGCGGCACCGCCGGTTGGCCCACACAGGAAAACACCCATGAAACGAAATCGCTATCTCTTTCTGCTCATTCTTGCGGTTGCCGCGCTAACCTGCACGTCGTTCGCGGGTGCGGAGCCTCACGCAGCGCCGCAGCGCACGGTCACCGTTGGCGGCGGCCACTTCATCATCAACGGCAAGCCGGTGCAGATCATCTCCGGCGAAATGCACTATCCGCGCATTCCACCGGAGTACTGGATGCGGCGCATGCGGATGGCCAAGGCGATGGGCCTGAATGCGGTGACGGTGTATGCCTTCTGGAACGTCCATGAGCCGCACCCGGGCCAGTGGGACTTTTCTGGCCAGTATGATATTGCGCAGTTTATTCGCGACGCGCAGAAGGCGGGGCTGTATGTGATTTTGCGGCCCGGGCCGTATGTTTGCGGCGAGTGGAGTTTTGGCGGGTATCCAAACTGGCTGCTGAAAGACCCGACGATGAAGGTGCGCACGCTTGATCCGGCCTTTATGAAGGCGGCGGCGGACTACATGAAGCATCTGGGCGAGCAACTGAAGCCGCTGCTATGGACTCACGGTGGGCCGATTATCGCCGTGCAGGTGGAGAACGAGTACGGCTCCTTCGGTAATGACAAGGCGTACGTGGAAGCGATCAAGAAGCTGAACATCGACGCCGGGTTCGGCAGCGTGGTGATGTACACGGGCGATGGGCCGGGCGACTGGGGTGGCACGCTTCCTGAGCTGCCGGCGGCGATTGATGTGGGGCCGGGTGACGTGCAGAACGGATTCAAGAAGCTGCTGACGTTCCGTCCGGACTCGAAGCTGATGTATGTGGCGGAGTTCTATCCCGGTTGGTTTGACAGCTGGGGCAAACCGCACCACACGGGCGCGCCAATTGAGAAGCAATTGAAAGACATCCACTGGGTGCTTTCGCATGGGTACTCGATCAGCATTTACATGTTCCACGGCGGCACCGACTGGGGCTTTATGAACGGCGCGAACGTGGATAACGGACACTACGACGCGCAGACCACGAGTTACGATTATGCCGCGCCGCTGGATGAGGCAGGCGATCCGACGCCGCACTACTATGCGTTTCGGAAGCTGCTGGCGAAGTACCACAAGCAGCCGCTGCCGCCGGTGCCTGCCACGGTGCCGTTGATCCACGTTGCGCCATTTGGGTTGCCGTTGGCGTCGTCGCTGTGGAGCAACTTGCCCACACCGGTGCGCAGCAAGGACCCGAAGGCGTTTTCAGATTTCGATATCGAGACGGGGTACATGCTGTATCGCACGCATCTGCAGGGCCCCGCGCACGGAACGCTGGACATTGGCGGAGCGCGCGACTATGCGGTGGTGTATGTGGACGGGAAGCAAGTGGCAACGCTCGACCGGCGCCTTGGGCAGCACACCGCCACGCTGGACGTGAATGAAACCAATGCGCGGCTGGACATTTTGGTGGAGGACACCGGGCGCGTCAACTTCGGGCATGAGTTCCCTACCGATCGCAAGGGATTGATCTTCCCGGTGACATTCGCCGGGACAAAACTCGAAGGTTGGGAGAACTATCCGCTGCGACTGGCAGAGCCTGAGGTGAAGGACTGGAAGCGAAGCGATGTAGCTGGTCCGGCGTTTCATCAAGGGACGTTTACTCTGAGCAAGGTTGGCGATACGTATCTGGACGTGAGCCAGCTGGGCAAGGGGCTGATTTGGGTAAACGGGCACGCGGTCGGGCGCGTATGGAACATTGGCCCGCAACAGTCGGATTATGTGCCCGGCTGCTGGCTGCATAAAGGGCGGAACGTGGTGACGGTGTTTGATCTGGAGACGGAGAAAAGCCCGAGCATCGCGGGCCGCACCCGCCATGTGTATGCGGTGCACCAGTAAAAGACGACGGCGCTGCGACATAGAATCGCAGCGCCGGGTCCGGGGTGTGTGTGCTTAGAACGCGTTTACCGCTGCGCCCGGCTGATACGGGCAGAATGGATCGCTGGCCAGCGGGTCACCATACCAGGCGAAGGCGCGGGCGCGGGATCCGCCGCACAAACCACGATATTCGCAATGGCCACATTTGCCGTGGAACTGTTCGGGTGAGTGCAGCGAGCGGAAGAGCTGCGAGTCGCGGTAGATGTCGACCACGTTGTCCTTGCGGATGTTGCCGGCGGCCAGCGGCAGGAAGCCGGCGGGGTAGACGTCTCCCTGGTTGGAGACGAACATGATTCCGTGACCGTCGCGGATGCCGAAGCCGCGAAAGATCGGCGTTTTCTTGATGTCGGCGGTCGACATTCCTTCGTCGAGCATTCGCGTGAGCGCGACGCGGCGGAATGAGGGGGCTTCGGTCGTTTTGATCTGGAAGGGCGCGACGAGAGACAGATCGAAGATCCAGCGCATCAGTTCTTCGCCCTGGTCCGGCGCAATCGGTTGCAGGGTCTTGCCTCTTCCCACTTCGATGAGGAAGAAGAGGCTCCAGCGCATGACGGGCTTGGTCTTGAGCAGCTCATAGACTGCGGGAAGGTCATCGGCCGTCTCCTGCGATACGAGCGTATTGACCTGCACGGGAAGGCCGAGCTTGCCTGCGTTGTCGAGAGCTTCCATGGTCCAATCGAAGCAGCCGTCGACGCCGCGGACCGCGTTGTGGCGGACTGGGCTCGAGCCGTCAAGGCTGATGCCAAGGCTGTCAATGCCGTGCGCCTTGAGGCGAGCGAGCTTGTCAAAGGTCAGCTCCGGCGTTGCGCTGGGCGTGATCGAGACGGAAATGCCGAGGCTGCGTGCTTCGTCGATCAGCTCGAACAGATCGGAGCGGCGCGTTGGATCGCCGCCGGTCATGATGAGGTGCGGCATCGGGGTGCCAAAGCCGGCGATCTGGCGCAGCAACATGCGGCTTTCGGTGTTCGTGAGCTGGCAGGGATGGGCGGTCGTCATGGCCTCCGCGCGGCAATGGCGGCAGGCTAGGGCGCACGCCTGGGTCATCTCCCAATAGATGATCATCGGGTTCTTTGCGTAGTCGTTTGCTCCGCCATGGCTGGGGCGGGGACCCGCGGTTGTAGGCATCGAGATTCCCTGAATGCTAACCATATACATGCTCCTCAACGGATTGATTCGTCTTCTGCCGGCTGAATCCTGAAGCCTGCTCTGCAATGCGCGAGGCGACGCGGATGCCACTCTCGACGCAATCCGGCACGCCAGCTCCGCGGTAGGCTGCACCGGCCAGATGCAGTCCTGGGTGATGCGCTGCCAGCCGCTCTATCTCGCTGATCCTGGCAAGGTGGCCGACTTCATACTGCGGATTTCCCTTTTGCCAACGGTAAGCGCGGCTGATGACCGGCGGCGCATCGATGCCCATGGTGGCTCGCAGCTCGTTCCGGGCAATTTCCACCAGGATGGCCTCGTCCTGCTCGGCGACCTGTTCGTTTCTGGCTCCGCCGATGAAGACGCGAACCAGCACGTACTCCTCTGGAGCGCGCCCGGCGAACTTGGCCGAAGACCAGGTACATGCGGTGATCAGCCGACCTTCCTGATGCGGGACGACAAATCCGTAGCCGTCGAGCGGGCGCTTCAGGTCCTGGCGGCGGAAGCCCAATGACACGGTTGCGGTGGAGACGTAACGGATGTTGCGCAGCTGCTCCGCCAGTTTTGGGTCCAGATCCTGGAGCATATTGGCCGTGACGTGGGCCGGAGTGGCGAAGACGACATCGTCAGCCTTGAGGTGCGAGCCGTCGTGGAGCAGGATTTCATAGTGATCCCCGACTGGCATGACCGCCAGGACGCGGGTGTTCAATCTGATATCGGCCGTGCCAAGGTGGAGGATGAGACTCTCTACGAGAATTTGCAGGCCGCCTTTGAGCGTCATGAACATCGACGGGCTCTTGCGCGGGGCTGCTTTCTTCGCGTTGCGGCGACGCCATTTCTGCACCAGGTAGCCGCGCAGCACGCTGCCGTATTTCCTTTCCATCTCCGGCAGCATGGCAAAGGTGCTCTGCAGGCTCAGATGCGCGGGGTCGGCAGCGTAAATGCCGGCCAGAAGCGGTCCGACCATCTTGTCGAGGGCCTCAGCGCCCATGCGACGCCGGACAAAACCAGCCAGGCTCTCGTCGCCCTCCTCATGACTCGCGGGAATGAGCATCTCGGCTGCCATGCGGAGTTTTCCGGGCCACGAGATGAGGCCAGTTTTAAGGAAAGGCACGACGCCGTCAGGGAATGTGTGCAGCCGGCCTTTGCTCAGCACGTAGGTGGAGTGTTCAGCCGGACTTGTACCGATCAACTCGTCCTGCAGGCCGAGGGCGCGGCACAGCTCGACGGTTGCGGGCTTGCGCGCGATGAAGGAATCCGGACCGCCCTCGATCAGGAATCCATTTTCATGCCGCGATGCGATTTTGCCGCCGAGGCGCGAGCCTGACTCGATAAGAGTAACGGCCACCCCGCCCGTGCGCTGCAAATGGAAGGCTGTCGCCAGTCCTGTGATTCCGCCGCCGATGATGACTGTGTGTCTCATTCCACCTTCCGCCAGCCTTGCGGCCCGCATCTGATTCGCCCATGTCTGGATGACACTCTTGACGATAGACTGGAGGGACGAGTGCTACAGTGATTTGAGTCACATATGCGTCGGCTCTTCGTCACAGGCCGCGGCGGGGACCAGCAGGGACGGCGGATCGATTCGTAGAGGCTGTGGTGGAGCTGTTCCTGCTGCGCGGAGCTTACACTGGAGGCGCAGTCCTGTAGCATTCAGTCACCAGAGAAAAGCATGCGCGAAGAACTCAAAGAGGCCATCTCACTGCTCCAGAAGGAAGACGCTGCGAGCGTGCAGAGGGCGCTGCAGCTCATGCAGGACACGGTTTACTCCTTCAGCATGAAGGTCTGCGGGCATCGCGAAGACGCCGAGGACACGATGCAAGACGTACTGGTGAGCTCGCTGCCGCACCTGGCGAAGATCAACAGCCCGCAGGCTCTCTCCGTATGGCTGTACACAGCGGCGAAGAACCGCTGCTGGCGCAGCCGGAAGAAGCTCTCGTATCGCAAGTCGGTGGCGCTGGAAGACCTGATGCCGAACGAGGCGGAGCTGAGTGCGCTGCTGGCATCCACTGGGGCCACGCCGGAGCAAAGCGCGCTGCAGCGGCAGGACCAGCAGCTGGTACACCAGGCTGTTTTGAAGCTTCCGCCGCAATACCGGATTGTGCTGGTGCTGCATGACATGGAAGAGCTGGAGACGGAGCTGGTGGCCAAAGTGCTATCGCTGAAGCCAGGAACTGTGCGCGTGCGGCTGCATCGCGCGCGGCTGCTGGTGCGCAAGGAGATGGACAAGCTGCTGAGCCGGGCGGCGCAGGAGGCATCGGCCCGCGGCAAGGCGAAAGGTAAGCGTCCAAAAGAATGCACGGAGCTCTTCGGCAACTTGTCGGAATACCTAGATGGACGGCTGAAGCCGAAGACTTGCGACCAGATGGAGGCGCACATTGCGGCCTGCCCGGAGTGCATCGCCTTTATCGGCGACCTGAAGCGCGCGATTGACCGCTGCCGGAAGCTGGATATTCCGCTGAATAGCGAGGTTTGC
>JAJYBT010000153.1 GCA_021778875.1 Acidobacteriota bacterium
GTCGTGTCGGTCGCCATGAGATTCTCTCCTACGCCTTGCGCGCAATCTGACTGGCTGCGTCAAGCGCTGCTGCAAAAATCTTCGGGTAGGTGCCGCAGCGGCAAAGATTGCCGGAGACGGCGTGGCGCACATCGGCCTCAGTGGGATGAGGATTCTTCTCGATTAGCGATGCGCAGCTCATCACCATGCCCGGCGTGCAGAAGCCGCACTGCATGGCATCGTGACGCACAAAGGCTGCCTGTACCTCGTGGATCTCGTTCTCGCCTGCGATGCCTTCAATCGTTGTGATCTCGTGCCCCACGGCATCGATGGCAAGCGTCATGCAACTGTTCACCGGCATCTTGTCCAGCAGCACCGTGCAGCTGGAGCACACGCCGCGATCGCAGCTCACCTTGGTGCCCGTCATGTTCAGTTGGATGCGCAGTGCATCGGCCAGCGTGGTGCGCGGCTCAATGTGCAGCGCGCGTTCTCTCCCGTTCACACGCAGTGTCACAGCGAACGGCTCGGAGCTGAATTCCTTCACGCTGCTGGGCGTGGCCGCGAGGGCCCCCTGCTGAAATCCCTGCACGCCATCCAGCAGAGCGGTGCCGGCAGCAGTGATACCCGCGCCCTTCAGAAAGCCGCGGCGCGTAATGCCTGCGCTGGATGGTGTCGGGGGCGGAGTCTCGGCCGTAATTTTCGGCGGCGATGATTGGTCTGACATGCCTGTCTCCTTTGCCTTGTGGAGCCGGGTTAACCGAATTTCCTGTTGTTCGCCATGCATGCCGGCGACACTCACTGGAAAACGAAGAAGCGCTCTGGCCTGGATCGTGAAAAAGCTTGCAAAACCTGCAAAGGATTGGCTTGCTGTGCGGTTGATGCCCCGGCCGATCTGAGCGCGGCGCGTGGGTTCCGCAAAAACAGCACCAGTATAGTCCTGCCCCCGCAAATTTGGGGAGAGAAAAAATCGTGCGACTGTGAAACCGAATTACGAAAGCAGGTATCGCCTTTGAGCCTGCAAGTGCAATTGCATCAGCGCTGCGCTTGGCCACAGCGCTGCCCCCCGCGTATAATCGCGTTGAGTTTGCACCTATTTCTCCCCCCCGGAGGCAGCAGAAAATGCACCTTGAACCAAAGCAGTTTGTGAAAGCTCTCACGGCTGGCGTGCTCGTTTCGCTCTTCGCCGCGCCGCAGTGCCTCTTCGCAGAGGCGTCCAACCACCTCGTGAGCCCTTCCGATCTTCAAAAGGCCGCGGTGGATGCTTCGCAACGGAGGAAGCAGAATCTCGATTCGCTCAACGGATTCCTCTCTTCCGAGAAGGCGCAGAAGGCCCTGGCCTCAGCGCATATGAATCCGCAGCAGGTCCAGAAGGCGGTCGCGGGCCTCAGCGATGACGAACTGGCACAGTTGGCCGCGCGGGCAAACAAGGCCCAGGCTGACTTCGCCGCCGGCAATCTCACGGACCATGATCTCCTGATCATCCTCATCGCCATCGCTGCTCTCGTCCTGATCATCGTCGCTGTCCATTGAGCATAGGCACAATGCCACGCAGAATCTTCAGACTCGCACTCCTGATGCTCTGTCTGTGTGGCATTGCGTTCGCAGGCGATCTCGCAGGCGTATGGCTCGACGTTCCATTTGTGAAGCAGGAGCGCGAAGGCTGCGGAGCTGCCACCATTGCCATGGTCATGCAGTATTGGCAGCAGCATCAGGGCCGGCCAGCCAGCCCGGATGCGCAGGCTCAGCACATTCTGCGCGCGCTGCACTCTGACGCCGCGCACGGAATCTTCGCCTCAGACATGGTGCGGTATTTTCAGCAGAATGGATATCGCACCTTCGCCTTCTCCGCGGAGTGGGCCGACCTCGCTCCCCAGTTGGAAAAAGGCCGTCCGCTCATCGCTGCGCTCAAGCCGGACTCCAGCAATTCGCTTCACTATGTCGTCGTCGCGGGAGTGGACCCGGAGCATCAGCTCGTGCTCCTCAACGATCCCGCGCAGCGCAAACTCCTCAAAGAGGACAAATCCAGATTCGAGCGCGAGTGGAAGGCCGCGGGCCATTGGACGCTGCTCGCCGTGCCCGCCGCTCCTTCGCGCTGAAACGGCCGGCGACGCAACGGCGTGCCTGCGTGACATCCAATGTGCAGCCAGTCTTCGAATGAGGGACTCCGCAAAGATGCCGCGTTTGCACATCGCTCTCGTTCTCCTCTGCGGTTGCCTTGGCCTGGCAGCCCAGGCCGCGCTCGCCCAGGCTCCCTCGGCACAGGAGATGCAAGCGCTCGCAGACGCCCGGCGCTGGTCTGACATTGTGCATCGGCTCGAGCCGCTCCCCTCGCGCTCGGCAGACATGGATTACTACTACGGCTCGGCGCTGGCCCATCTCGAGCGATGGAGCGACGCGGAGTGCGCGCTGAGTGCTGGCAGCCGTCTTGCTCCATCCGATCCAAGATTCCCCGTCGAACTCGCCGGAATAGCCTTTCGCCAGAAGAACTATCCCACGGCCGTCCATCGCCTGCGCAAGGCCATCAAACTCGCGCCCCGCGATGCCTACGCCAACGACTTCCTAGCCACAACCTATTTTCTCGAAGGCAATCTCGAAGCGGCGCTCAAGTACTGGAATCGCATCGGCAAGCCGGAAATCGCAGAGATCCGCGCCGAGCCTGAACCGCGCGTTTCGCCTGCGCTCCTCGACCACGCATTCGCGTTTTCGCCTGCCAGTACGCTCCGACTGCAGGATTTCCTCACCACGGATGCGCGCATGCGCAGCCTGGGAATCTTTCCGCAATACCACTTCGATCTCCGCGCGCGCGACGATGGCAAATTCGATGTTCAGTTCCGTGCCAACGAGCGCAACGGATTTGGCGAAAGCAAGTGGGCAGCGCTGTTCTTGCTACTCCGCGAACTCCCATTTCAGGGCGTCGATCCCGAGTTCTACAACATGCATCGTCAGGCCATCAATCTCGTTTCGCTGGTTCGCTGGGACGCACAAAAGCGGCGCGTATATGCGCAGTTTTCCGGCCCCTTCCAGCACAGCGCCAGATACCGCTACGCAGTAACGACAGACCTGCGCAATGAAAACTGGGTCTTGAGGAATTCATTTGCAGGTCCAGCCCCCGCGCTCGGCAGCCTCAACCTGCGCCATGAGTTGGTTGCCTTCAGTCTCTCTTCCACATCGAGTGAGCGGCTCCTCTGGTCGGCCGGTGCTGAAGTTTCTCATCGCGACTTCCGCAGCGTCGTTTCCGGTTCGGTCCTCACCCCGCAAATGCTGTCTGCGGGCTATCAGCTCAAGCAGTTGCTCCAACTGTCCGCGCCCGTGTGGAGCGTTCCCGAACGCCGCTTCACCATGAACGCAGCAGCCTCCTCGCAGGCGGCGCGGCTCTGGTCGCAGCATGATGAGGCGTTCGAGAAACTCACCGCCTCGCTCGCCTCGCGCTGGTTTCCTCAGGCAGAGGGAGACGATTACGAGACGCAGCAGCAGTTCCGCGCCGGCAGAACCTTCGGGCAGGCGCCCTTCGACGAGCTCTTCATGCTCGGCCTCGAACGCGATAACGACCTCCCCATGCGCGCCCACATCGGCACGCGTGACGGACGCAAAGGCAGCGCTCCGCTGGGCCGCGACTACTTTCTCGCCTCCTGGGAGATGGACAAGATTCTCTATGGCAACGGCATCATCGCCGTGAAGCTTGGCCCGTTTCTCGACACAGGCAAAATCACGGATCCCTCAACACAGCTCGGCTCGCAAAAGTGGCTCTGGGACACCGGAGCGCAGCTCAAGCTGCGCGTCTTCGGCGAAACCGTCGCTTTCTCATACGGCAAAGATCTTCGCTCCGGCAACAACGCCTTTTACGTAACTCTGCTTCAGTAGAGCCACTCAAAGATGCTCCGCCTGAGCATGTTCATGCCCTCCGTGGCTACCCCCATCCCATGCTCAAGAGAAGTGCCGCTCTTGATTCCCGATATCATCCAGTGATTCCGCTGCGCCGTGCCGCTGCCCGCTGCAACCTGCGAAGATAGAGTTACAACGCGAATGAAGGAGACAGCCGCTCAGGCCCGACTTATCATGCGCCGTGTTGCATTGATCTACAATCCGGTTTCCGGGCAGCACTCCGCGCGCCGGGCCACCGTCATCCCTGACGCGCTTGCCATGCTGCGCAGCGCGGGCATTCAGGCCGAGGCGCTGGAGACCGATGCGCCCGGCAGCGCCGGCGCGCGCGCTGAAGAAGCCATGCAGCGCGGCTGCGATACGATTCTCGCTTGTGGCGGCGATGGCACTGTGCATGAGGTTCTGCAGCGCCTCGTCGGCACGCACGTCGCGCTCGGTGTCGTGCCCATGGGCACAGCCAATGCGCTCGCGCAGGATCTCGGCCTCGGCAAATCCCCTTTGAAGGCTGTGCGCCTGCTGCTTTCTGCCAAGCCCACGCAGGTCCCCGTGGGCCGCATCCACTATCACGACAGCTCCGGCTCACCGTGCTCGCGCTACTTCACCGTTGCCGCCGGAATCGGCGCGGATGCGCTTCTCATGTCCAGGCTCGATGCGGGACTCAAGCGCCGGTTCGGCTATGTGCTCTATCTCATTGAGGCATTCCGCGTCTGGGCCACCAGTTCGTTCCCGCTCTTCCAGGCGGAGTTGATCGAGACCCCCGACGCGCAACCCCGCGTCGAGCATGTCTCGCAGATCCTCGCTGTGCGTGTTCGATCATTCGGCGGAGTGCTCGGCAGGCTTGCTCCCGGCGCTGCTCTCAGCAAAGGCTCTCTACGCCTTCTGGCCTTCAAGACGCGCAGCCGCTTTCGTTATCTCAGCTTTCTCGTTGCCGTGCTCGCCGGACGCCATACTTTCCGCAAACAGGTTGAACTGCTTGAGGCTGCCTCCGTCCGGTGCACTCCGCTGAGTGGATCCTCCGTGCCGATCTTCGTCGAGGCCGATGGTGAAGTGCTGGGGGCGATGCCCGTAATCATTGAAGTCGCCCCGCAGAAGCTCACCCTGCTGATGCCGCGCAGCGCCCAGCCCTGATGCCAGATACTGGCTTTGCTCTAACGGGATCTCGAATTGACTATTGCGGTTCGGCGGTAGCAGGCGGAATGGCAGATTCCGGCGAAGGCGTCACAGCCTTCAACGCGTCCAGTTCAGTCAGAACGGCGTGCCAGCGAGCCGGGTCCTTCCTGGTCTCGATCGGCAGCGAAAGATCGGAATAGAACGCGAGAATGTTATCGCGCAGTTGGGGCGAAGTCAGATCGAACTTGCTCGTGGTCAGCTTGGCAAGCAGGCTTGCATAGGTCTGGTCGGCAAGTGAATATTCCGCTGCCTTGGTCTTGATGCCGTCATCGAGATCGTAGTTGGGCAGCGCCAGCGTTCCCGCGCGCTCTTCGTGCAGATAAACACGGTACTGATCAACGGTGGCGTTGATGCTTTTGATGTATAAGTCTTCTGTTTGCGGCGTAGGGTTATTGAATCCCATTCCTTTGAATGGCCCAACCTTCGGCATAAATCGCAGGAGCGCCGCCAATATTCGTGTGCCGAGGCCCGGCTTTTGATAAGTCTTTCCCCACTCCTTCTGATAATCGGCGCGAGATATATGATACAGAAACTTCTTTCTTGCGAAGTTCGGCGTCTCACGCATGAATTCCTTCTTGTGCGTCTGAAGCGCGACCTTGGTCATTTTCGGAATCAGTTGGCTGACAGCAAAGCGATAGGTGCCAATCGCCAGGGCTTCATGCGCGAGCACGTCCTTCAACTCCACACCGTATACCACGGGAAATGTCCGCTCCAGCAGCGACTCCGAAACCTCGAATCCTATAAAGTTGTGGTATTGCTCCGGCGCATAACGTTTCATTGCCACCTGCGCCGTGTCGAAGCCGAACTCCGTTTTTAAATGTGCCGACCTGTCCTGGGCATAGCGAACGAACCGGCCGAATTTCGCTCGCAGCTTCGGATAGCGGATCGCGACAGCCTGATTGACGGCGGGGTGCCCGTCAATGTCCGACGCATAGTGCGACAACGCTCCCAAGGCGAAAGCGTACTCCTTGGCATCCTGGCTTTGACGCAGCATCTCGAGAACAAAATCCCCGCTGCGAACGTAATGCGTCAGGTCGCTGAAGGTCTTGCTCCCAAACGGGTAGTAGCCCAGGTCCTGGATGACCGAGCCTCCATAGGCGTAGGCGTGCGCTTCCTTCAACTCGGCTTCCGTCAAATTCGGAAAGCGCTGCAGCAGGAGTGGCTGAATCTCCGATGACCACACTATATCCACGATCTGTTCGTGCGTCAGAACCGAGTAGGCGCGCAAATGTTCGCTCGACAACAGCAACACCAGAATCGCTGCCGCCGTGCGGGCCGCAAGGAGACGCCATTTAACGTTCATATAAAGCGATCTCAAGTTCAAATTCTGCCCGGAACCAGCAGAGTGATGACAATCAAGAGGATATACCCAAACCTTCGGTGGGATAATTTCACCCGTTTTAGCTAGGGCGTATCCACATATAGCTTGAGTCTGAGCCATGTGCAGGCGAGAGCGGTGAAGGAGCGGAAGGCCTGTATGGTTTTGCAGTAGCGTGTGGCGAAG
>JAJYBT010000154.1 GCA_021778875.1 Acidobacteriota bacterium
TTCCGGTGCTTCTTAGTACCACTCTTGTAGATCGCGAATCCCGGAGGGAGCCGGGGGCTTCAGCCCCCGGAAGGAGCGCGAATTTGCAGGGCCTTCACAGGCTGCGGAAAAACTCGCCGCTGGCAGTGTCCTCTCGTTTGGACCACTCGTGTGAGTTTTTCCGTAGCCTCTTCAGGCCCGGACTTTTGCCACCCTTCTGCGACAGGAAGCAAGTACAACCGCAGTATTAGTAGTGCGGCAGAAAGTCCGGGTCCACCGGATTCTCGAACAGAGACGCATCCCGCGTCACAATCGTCAGCCCCGAAGGCGTCACAAAGTACCGCCGCTTGTCCTCCACCGGGTCGTACCCAATCACCGTGCCCTCGGGAATATGCACGTCGCGGTCGATAATCGCCCGCCGGATGCGGCAATGCCGCCCAATGTTTACATGGGAGAAGATGATGCTCGCGTCCACATCCGAGTAGGAGTTCACGCGCACATCCTGCGACAGCACAGAGTTCGACACCGACGCGCCCGAAATAATCACGCCGGCCGTAATCACCGAGTTCACCGCCATGCCCGTGCGCCCCGGTTCGCCAAACACAAACTTGGCCGGCGGATACTGCCGTACCCGGGTCCGGATCGGCCAGCTCTTGTCGTACAAATTAAAGGTTGGCGAAACCGAGCACAGATCCATGTTCGCGTCATAGTAGGCGTCAAGCGTGCCCACGTCGCGCCAATACAGAGCCTGCTGCTTGTTCTCGTCCACAAAGCTGTACGCCACCATCTTCTTCTTGCCCAGCAGGTTGGGCAGAATGTTGTGTCCGAAGTCGTGCTTCGAGTTCGGATCCTCCGCATCGGCAATCAGCGCCTTCAGCAGCACCTCGGTATTGAAGATGTAAATGCCCATCGACGCATCGACCGAATTGGGGTTAAACGGGGACCGGAACGTCGTCGAGGCAGGCTTCTCCTGGAAGCCCATCACCTCGCCCGACTGGCTCACCTCGACCACCCCAAACCGCGAAACCTCATCCGGCGGAATCGGCAGGGTCGCCAGCGTCACCTCCGCCTTGGCCTCCTTGTGATGCTCCAGCATGCGAGCGTAGTTCATCTTGTAGATGTGGTCGCCCGACAGGATGATCATGTGCTTCGGCTGTTCGCTGCCGATCGAGTAAATGTTCTGGTAAACCGCGTCTGCCGTGCCCATATACCAGTTGGCACCCGTGCGCTGCATGGGAGGCATCATCTCAAAGAACTCGCCCAGTTCCGTCGCCACAATGCCCGTCCACCCCTCGCGGATATGGCGGTTCAATGAAAGAGCCTTGTACTGCGTCATCACAAAAACCTTGCGCAGGCCAGAGTTGATGCAATTGGACAGCGTGATGTCGATGATCCGGTAATGCCCGCCAAAGGGCACCGCCGGTTTGGCGCGGTCGCGGGTAAGGGGAAAGAGCCTTTCACCGGCGCCGCCTGCGAGCAATACTCCCAATGTGTCCTTCATATCCTCGTATCCCTGCCTCCTGACCCTGGTCTGACGCAATCGACGGCACAAACCCCGGATGTCGCTATCCGGTACTGCATCTTTTCCGGTGACGCTTTCCCGCAGGCGGCACTGAACGGTGGAGAATACCACACGGAGATAACGCTCGCAGCCTGTCACATTCAAACGCCTGCGTTCTGCTCAAAACAACAGAAAACCGGAGCCCCGGCAAAGCGCTTCCGCTGCCGGAACTCCGGTTGTGTCAGTCGGCCTGGTGAACAGCGAAGCGCCTGTCAGCCGCCCTGCGCTGCCGCCCGCTACCGCTTCTTCTTGAACTTGTATTCCACGCCGACCGAGATGGCAAAGTTCACATCGGTCTGCGTAACCCTGCTGCCGTAGTTGATGTGATAGCGCGTCATCACCGCGTCCGGAGTGATGCGGAAAACCCACTTGGCCGAGCGGTTCAGATCGATATGCCCGCCGATAATCGCCGCCGGCGCAACCTGGTCGTTATAGAAACCCACGACGGACGGTGAATTCCCCCGCAGGTCCTGCTCGAACTTGCCGTACGCTCCGCCGAACATCGCATGGGCAATCAGCGCGCCGTGCTTGTTGTGCGGTCCCAGCCACTCCGGCCCGGCGACAAACAGGTACTGCGCCACAAAAGGTCCGTTGATCTGGTACGGGTTGGGCGCGGCGCCGCTCGTTCCCACGTAGGCACGCCCTGAGCCCTCAAGTCCCCAGTGCTTCCTTAGCCAGTAGGAGCCGGAAAGGTCGAGGCCGCCAAGGTTCGCGCCCTGCAACAGGTTCGGCCCGGCCTTCATATGGTCATAGGCCATGCCCAGAGAGAGGTCGTAGCGGTTGTCATAGCGCACGCCTGCCAGCGGATCGACCACGATATACGTGCCAACGCCCGCGGTCGGGGCAGCAGTGCTCTGGGCCTGGGCATCCGCGCGCGGTCCGGCGCACAGCGCCAGGGCAGCAACGGCGGCAAAAGCGAAGGGAAAACTTACTGGAAGACGCATCACCACACAGCTTACAGGACCACACCAAGGAGGGACAACGCGCCCCGCGCCTCGGTAGTGTCCTAATTTGGGTTTTTAGGTACTCGGTATTCGCGATTCTTCTGGGAAGCATTTTGCTCCCATTGCCCACCCACGAACATCTCTTCGGGGTTTTTGGGGTTACTGGACACGACGCTGGACGAATCGTCGCCAACAGCCTCATCCCATATCTTCCAAATGTAGCCAAAATCGCGGTGCCAGACGATTCCCATGCTTTCATATTCCACAAACCCGTAAAGACAGACGCGAAGCGTCGAATCTACCAATCCGGCAGTAAACATTTCGAGTCTAAATGGGATTTGCTCACCCCAGAATCCGGCATAAACCGGGGGCTTGGATGGTTCTATGATTTCGGACCCAAAAGGGAGATCGTCAGGATCAACTGTAGGCATCCCTTCCCCCGAACGGATAACCACGAATCGCGCAGCGCCGAAGCGAATATAGGCGTTAGAGTGGCCGCCGTTCGTAAGCTCAAGACAGCTTATAAGCCGAAAGGATTCATCCACCAAGTTGTCATCGATTCTGAGCGGTTGAACTTCAATGCTCAATCTTGCCCTCTCTCTTTCCACCATCCTGTCCAACTGCTCTCTCATCAGGTTGGCTTGAAGACTGATACTTCGCAGAGTTCTAACAGCAGCGAAGATTCCACCAGCCCCAAGCAGGACCAAAAACCAATTTGGGATGTTTGCAGGCCCGTACAGTTCGCGCCATGGATACTCGGAAGGCTGGCGATAGGCGCTGTCTTTCTGTTTGGAGGGGGATGGCTGGGGATTTACTGCCGCAACGATAGGATTGGGTTGGTTGGCGCTATTCTGGCCAGTTTGGGCATTCTTGTCTTGGGTGCCGCTATCCCTTGGGACTTGGGACCATGCCCCGCCACAGAGTCCAATCCACATCCCGAATATCGCGAGAATTTTCAGCATAATTCGATAAATGTAACACAAAAACACTTGACACAGGTTCTATTTTTGTAATACATTTATTCCAGTGAGGCTGAAATGGCGAATGTGCTCAACACGGATAAGCAAATCGCGGTTATCGCGGCACTTGCGGAAGGGTCAAGCATTCGCTCGATTGAGCGCGTGACGGGCATTCACCGCGATACGATCATGCGTCTTGGGGTCAGAATCGGGCAGGGATGCACCGAATTGATGGATGCCAAGATGCGCGATCTATCCTGCAATCGGTTAGAGATTGATGAGGTTTGGGGATTTGTAGGCAAGAAAGAAAGCCGAGTGAAACCCGGAGACGATCCGCAGTTCGGCGACGTCTGGACGTTCTGCGCTATCGACGCCGAAACAAAGCTAGTACCAGCGTTTCGCGTTGACTCCAAACGCAGCGTGACTGTTCTCAAGATTCCACCCGCCGTCTCACCGGAAACTGCCGTAAGAGTTGTAATCATGCAGGAGCTACGCGATGCCGAAACAGCCTAAGAAGAGGAAACCGGGAAGGCCAGTCCTGCCGAAAGAACAAGCCAAGGGAAAGATTGTTCCGGTCAGATTCGCTGCCGATGAGCTGGAGCGCATTTATCGGGCAGCAGAAACGTCAAACCAAACCGTCTCGAAATGGATTCGCAGCACCTTGAATGCCGCAACCGGAGTTTGAGAGCATGAAAAGCAAATTAGGACACTACCCGCGCCTCCTGCTGCTTAAACCTGTCGTCGAACTACGGCTCGCAGCGCTCGGCCCAGCTTCCATACGTCAGATAATGCACGGTCTTCAGTGTCTCCAGCAGAGTCTCTGCGCCCGCGCTCAGAGCGGCTCCCGGCACAAGCGGCTGCGCGGCTTGCAGACGCCACTGGAGCAGCGTGCGGCTGAAGATGATGCCCGCGCGTGGCAAATGAGCCGCGCTCGAAACCACCTCCGCCGACCGCCAGCCATGCGATTTCATGATGCGCGTCGCAAAGCAGACGTTCTGGATTGTGTCTTTGGCCTCCGGCTCCAGAAAAATTGCAGACGCGGGAATGCCCCGCGCCTCGGCCGCCCGCGCCATCACCTGCGCCTCAACGAACTGGTTACGCACCGCCCCTCCGCTGAAAATCAGCCGTGGCGCAACCCCGCGCTCATACTCGCGCACACTCTGGGCGACGCGCGCCAACTCCATGGGCGTGGGGTTGCCGTCCGAATCAGCCGGCGAGCCCAGCACAACAATGGCGTCGAAGCGCGTCTGGCTGGTATTGGAGGAAGGAGCCATCGCGCGGGCAGCAATCGCCCATCCCAGCAGCGCTGCAACCACCGCCACGGCCGCCAGAATGCCGCGCGTCCGCCAGCTCAGCCGCCCGCGCCGCGCATGCCCCTGCCGGTGACGAGGCCTGCGGGTCCTAACCTGTTTGCGCAGTGGTCGTGGCGATCGAGCTTCCACCAGAAACCTTCCCTCCAGCCTCCACTCTAACGCGAAGGCTCCCGTCTATCGTCAGACTTGTGGAAACGAAGGTATCGGCCTGTGCTCAGGCAAGCTTTGCCGGCTCGCCCCAGCCTGAAAACACGATCTCGCTCAACGGCTTCCGGCTGCGCACAGCCACTTCCGATGCAATCAGTTGCTCGTTTGCCAGCGCTCCCGGCTCGCCCAGATAGCCCAGCGCCATCACCGAACCGAGAGCGTGGTCCTCGGGAATCTCAAGCGCCTGGCGAATGGCGTCGTGGTCAAAGCCTCCCATCTGGTGGGTAGTCAGGCCCAGCGCCACGGCTTGCAGCGTGATCAGGACGGTCGCCGCGCCCAGGTCATAGAGAGCGTAATCGTTCGGTCGCCCATTGCGGCTGAAGCGGGTGCTCGTAACGCCCAGTATCAGCACCGGAGCCTTGGGCGCCCAGGCTTTGTTGAAGCCCGCAAACGTTGCCGCAATCTTCGCGTGCGTGCCTGAGTTGCGCACGCCGACAAGGTAGCGCCAGGGCTGCTCGTTGTTCGAGGAAGGAGCCCAGCGAGCCGCCTCAAATACCCTTGCCAGATCGGCCGGGCTCACCTCGCGATCGGTAAACGAGCGCGGGCTCCAGCGCTGGTGGATGACAGGCAGCACGCCCTCGACTGCGGGAGCGCGCTTCAGCTGATTCACTTCACTGGCAGAAAGGGTCATCGGAGAAATCTCCAGAAGGGGAAAATGACTGCAACCGTTTGATTGCAGCCAGCCGCCCAGGGATTCCGGATTCGCCGGAATACTCATCCCGGCTGGACCTTCCGGCAGATTCGTTCAGCCCTAAGCCGCAAAAGCCGGGCATGCGCTCATGGATAGATCCGGTGCAGCGTGCGCGCAAAGGGAATCGTCTCGCGCACGTGGTCAAGCGCGCAAACCCATGCCACCACGCGCTCGATGCCCATGCCAAAGCCCGCATGAGGCACCGAACCGTAGCGGCGCAGGTCGAGATACCACTGGAAGGCTTCGAGCGGCAGATTGTGCTTTTCAATGCGGCTCTTCAGCAATTCGTAGCTGGCCACGCGCTGCGAGCCGCCGATGATTTCCCCGTAGCCCTCGGGAGCCAGCACGTCCACGCACAGCGCGTAGCGCGCGTCGGCGGGGTCCGGCTCCATGTAGAAAGCCTTCACATCCGCCGGGTAGCGGTGCACCATCACGGGCCGGTCAAACTGCGAACTGAGCCAGGTTTCGTCCGGCGAGCCAAAGTCGTTGCCGTACTCGAAGGGATTCTCCAACTCGCCCTTCTTGTGGGCCTCGTTCAGCATGGCTGCGGCCTCGTCGTAGCGCAGGCGCGGAAACGGCGGCAGAATGTTCTCAAGCTTTGCCGGATCGCGGCCAATTGCCGCCAGCTCGGCGGCGCGATTCTTCAGCACGCTCTGCACAATGTGCGACAGAAAGTTCTCCGCCAGTTCCAGCAACCCGTCCAGATCGCAATACGCAACCTCGGGCTCGATCATCCAGAACTCGGTCAGGTGGCGGCGGGTCTTCGACTTCTCCGCGCGAAACGTCGGGCCAAAGCTGTACACCTTGCCCAGCGCCAGCGCCGTGGACTCGATGTAAAGCTGGCCGGACTGCGTCAGGAATGCCG
>JAJYBT010000155.1 GCA_021778875.1 Acidobacteriota bacterium
GCATGGAACCTGATTGGCGGGCACACGGTGAACTATGCGGACAGCTACCTCTATGTTGGTTTTCCCGCGGGGGTTGTGGTGCTGGCGGTGGCGCTGCCGTTGTTTGGCACGCTGTGGGTGCGGGCCAAGCTGCGCGGGTAGCTCCGGCAGACTCTCTACGGATTTCGACTTCAGTTCATACGCAACGGCGGCCTCCCGGGTGGGTAAGGCCGCCGTTCTGATTTGACGGGGTGGCTGGCGCTAGTGTCCGGCTGGCCTGGGGTCGGCGGAGTCAAATTGCGCGATGCGGATCTTGCGTGCCAGGCCGAGCCTGGAGAGCAGCCAGATGCCCCAGAAGTTGGGGTCGATTTCATACCAGGCGAGGCCGTGGCGGGCCGAGACGGGGTGGGCGTGGTGGTTGTTGTGCCATCCCTCGCCGCCGGTGAGCAGGGCGACCCACCAGTTGTTGCGGGAGTCGTCGCGGGTCTCAAATCGGCGGCTGCCCCACAGGTGGGTGGCGGAGTTGACCAGCCAGGTGGCGTGCAGGCCGAGCGTCACGCGGAGAAACACACCCCAGAGGACCATTGCGATGCCTTCCACGGGTCCGCCAAAGTACCAGCCGCCGCCCAGGAGCATGATGCCGGTGAGCGTAAGGGGCAGCCAGTGGTATTTGCTGAGCCAGACGTGGAAGCGGTCGCGGCCGAGGTCGGGCGAGTAGCGCGCCAGGACTTCAGTCTGGGCGTGGAGGGCTTCGCCGAAGAGAATCCATCCGGCGTGCGCCCACCATCCGCCCTCGCGTGGAGTATGCGGGTCGCCTTCGCGGTCGCTGAGCTGATGATGCACACGATGCGTGGACACCCAGAAGATGGGCCCGCCCTCAAGCGACAGCGTGGCGCAGACGGTCATGGCGTACTCCAGCCATTTGGGCGTCTGGTAGCCGCGGTGGGTGAGCAGCCGGTGGTAGCACATGCCGATGCCGACGTTGATCGCGAGCACGTAAAGAACCGACATCACCGCCAGCCGCTGCCAACTGAAGAAGAAGAATGCGGCCAGGGCGCCCGCGTGGAAGAGGACGATGACCGCCAGCGTGAGCCAGTTGAAGCCTGTGCCAACGGAGGCCGCGCGGCCCATGCGCACCTGCTGCGAGGCAGGAACATCATGCGCTGTTGAAACGGTCTCATCTGTGACGTCATTGAAGCCGGGCTGGGTTGGAGCGGTTAAAACTGAAGCCATACTGGGGAAGTTCCTTAGGGACAGACTATACGCCCACTCTAACTCTTAATTATAGCGCAGGAAGCAAGATCGTCCTATTGCAGAGTTGTGGACATCATCGCGGCTGGGAGAATCGCGGGATGGGGGACGCGCTGGCAGTGGCCCGGGGGCGCCGCTACTGCGGGTTTCCCACGCTGATGTCCCCGCCACCGGTGACGAAGAGCTGTTCCACGGCGCCGCGCAGCACGCGGTAGAGCGCAAACTGGCGCTGCGCCGCGCCGCGCAGCTCAAAGAGCAGCTCGCCGCGGTTGTCGGCCATGGCGTCCACGGCGTCGATGAGGTGCATGCGCGGGGTGACGTCCAGGTGGGCGTTATCCGTGACGCTTTTGAAGAGCACCAGCAGGCTGCCGTAGAGGTCGGGCTGGCCTATCAGGGTCACGAATTTCTGCTGCCCGGCAGGGCCATCGCTGTGCGCGGTGAGCACCATGGTGGCTCCGGAGCTGTAAGCCAGCTCAAAGATGCGAAAATTCTCATCCTCAAGCGGCGCGGGCGGAGGCGGGGGAGGGGCAGCTTTGGTTTTGGCCGTTCTGCGCTTTGGCGCCGGGGGTGGGGGCGGCGGCCCATTGAGGCCCAGCGCGGTGCGGGCTGCATCTTCCATCGCGGCCTTCATCTTGCCCTCGTCGGCGGGGTTGGCCCACTTGAAGCTCCACGGATGCTCAGGACGGTTCTGCGCGTCTGAGACGGCCACCATCTGCTGCATTTCAGGCGGCAGTCCCATCAGCGTGGGAACCAGCACGGAGCCGCCCTCGGTGTACTTTCCGCGCAAAAGGCGGGGGCGGTCCGGATCGGTGACCGTAGGCATGGATTCGACGTAGCCAACATCGGTGGCGGATTTCTTTGGCCTGGCCTTGGTGAGCGTGGGGCGGTCGCTGTCTCCGGCCGGGGCGCTGGCGGAGTCCGAAGTGGGCGTGGGCTTGTGCAGCGTTGGCCGGTCCGGGTCAGGCGCGGGAGCCGGACGACTGGAGTCTGCGCCGGTCTTGCTGCCGGAGCCGCCTGCAGGCGCTTCGCCGGGATGCACCTTGCGGTGGAGCACCGGGCGGTCGCTGTCCTCGTCGTCGAACTGGTTCATGGCAAGCTCGGCCGGGGGAATTTTGGGTTTGGGGTTCGGCATGGGCTTCCAGGCTCCTAGGCCTACCCATGAGCCCTGCATCTGGCCAGCACCCTGAATGTCGAACAATCCAATACGCTTGCCGTTCTTCTCGAGGAAGTACTCGGTACCGCCGTCCACGGCCAGCGGCTGCGGTCGGGCAAGATAGACGCCGCCGTCCTGCAAGGCCTCGCCATCGAAAACGGTGACAGGGACGAGGCGGCTGTTTTTGGGCTTGCCTGCCGGGCCGGTCCACTCCAGCACGCCGACGGCCCGCAGAACAGGAGCGTCTTTGGCCTTCTGGTCCACGGTGCCGGGGTACTGGGCTTCGGAGGGAAGCACGGCCAGCAGCCCGAGAAGGGCCGGGATTGTTGGCCGGATGAAGAAGAGAATTGCCCTGCGCAATGACACCTGTCGCCCACCTCGGGAATAATGCAACCTGATGGCCGCTGTGGCCTTTGCTGAACCGGCCACTCCGGGCCCTCCATCTACCATACGAGGAAATTCCCCATGGAACTGAATGCGAAGGTCGCAAACTTTACGCTGCAGACCGACGAGGACAAGACTGTGAGCCTCACGGACTACGCCGGCAAGCCGGTCATCCTCTTCTTCTATCCCAGAGCGGACACGCCTGGCTGCACGATCGAGGCCTGCGGCTTCCGCGACTCGTTCAAGAAGCTGCAGGCTGCGGGGGCGGTGGTGCTGGGCATCTCCCGCGATACGCCCAAAGCCCAGGCCAAATTCCGCGCCAAGTACGACCTCCCTTATACGCTCCTTGCTGATGTAGACGAGAAAGTGTGCAATCAGTTTGGCGTGCTGAAGGAAAAGAACATGTACGGGAAGAAGGTGTGGGGCATTGAACGGACCACGTTTGTGATTGGCCCCGACCAGACGCTGTTGCACATTTTTCCAAAAGTGACGCCCGAGGGGCACGCGGAGGAAGTGCTGGCCCTTCTGAAGGAATGGAAGAAATCGCACAAATAAAAAAGAGGACGGGCGGGATCTTGCCGGGACGCCTGCTCTCGCGCGCGTTCTTTGAGGATTCGCCGGAGCGGGTGGCGCCAAGGTTGCTGAGTAAACTGCTGGTGCATTGCACCCCTGCGGGCGTGCTTGCCGGGCGCATCGTGGAGGCAGAGGCTTACCTTGGCCCGCACAACACGCCGCCGGACCCGGCGGCGCACGCGCATCGCGGTCCCACGCCGCGCAACGTCGTGCTGTTCGGGCCGCCGGGGCATGCGTATGTCTATGCCATTTACGGCCGCTACTTTTGTATGAACATCAGTTGCGAACGCGCGGGGCGGGCGGGCTGCGTGCTGCTGCGCGCGCTGGAGCCGGTGGCGGGCATGGAAGAGATGGCGGCCAACCGGGGACTGAGCGCGCATGCATCGGCACGGCAACTTGCCAGCGGACCGGGCAGGTTATGCCAGGCTCTGGCCTTGACGCGGATTGGCCACAACGGTGCGAGCGTCACCAGCGCCGCCTCTGCGCTGCAGGTGCGCGACGACGGCTTTGCGGAGCCAGAGGTGCGGGTGACGGCGCGTATCGGCATCAAGGAAGCGGTGGACTGGCCGCTCCGCTTTGCCGTGGCCGGGCATCCGTGCGTCTCGGGACCGAAGAGCATGAGATGAGGTTGGGAATTGCGAATTCTCCCGAGTGATCTTCAGGTTAAATTGAAACCGCTTTGCTTAGAATCCCGTCTATCGGTTTAAGCCGTTGTAATCCGCCCAGGAGAATGCCCACTTGAAATCCGCTTCCCCGACTTTGTCCGCCGCTGTAGTTGCCTTGTTCAGCGCCGCCCTCTTTGCGGTCACCGCCGCCTCTGCCCAGAACCCCGCGCCACCGCAACCGCCGGCGGGAATGACGCCTCCGCCCGGACAGTTTCATTTCCCTGCTCCCAAGAACCTGCAGGTGCTGCCCAAAGACCTTACCGCCGAGCAGGTACACGACACCATGGAGAAGTGGGCCGGGGACCTGGGCGTGCATTGCGACAAGTGCCACACCGCAGACCCCAACAATATCGGTCCGAATGGCCGGCCGCGGCTGAACTTCGCTGACGACTCCAAGAAGGAGAAGAAGGTGGCGCGCCTGATGTACAAGATGGTCGACGACATCAACACGAACTACGTCAGCATGGTTGAAAACTCCGGCGATCCCGTGACCTGCGGCACCTGCCACCGCGGCAAATTCAGCCCGGAGCCGTTCGTTGCCCCGCCGGAGGAGCGTCGCGGGCCGGGGCCGGGCGGACCGCCGCCACCGGCCGGCGTGACGCCTCCCCCGTCGCACTAGGGGCGGCTATGGTTTCCAGGTAAAGGTGGCTACCGATCCTGCTGGGATTGTGGTGGCCACCGACTTGCCATGGAAGCTGATGCGGAGTTGCCGGCTGGCCGTTCCGGCATTCAGCGTGTAAAGCACAATCGTGCCGTCCGGGTTGCGAAAGGCGACATCCTTGATCTGCATGCCTGCCGGCTCGTCTGACGCGATGCGCACCGCGCCGGGGACGAGGAATTTGCTTGCGTGGCCGAGCACGTAGTAGTCGAGTTCGGGCTTCACGACGGGTTGGGCGGGGTTACTGAGGTCAATGGTCACGAGGCCGCGGCAGGTGTCGCACCCGCCGACAATGGGACCGTGGTTCTGGTCAGTGGCCAGCGCCCAGAGCACATAGCTGCGGGCCCAGTTGCGGGTGACGGCGATGAGCTCGCTGGCCTCCTCGGCCAGCACGTTGCCCTTTTGCCAGGCGCCGCCGCTGGATTCAGTGACCCACTGGTCCTTGTGGGGAAACTCCTCGTGATTCCTGGTCATCACTGCGGGGTCTCCCCCGTAGTGGTGCCACGCGGTTCCGGCAGCCAACACGCCGGCCTTTGAGTCCCTGAGCACAGTCTCGGGATAGTCGGGGCGATCCCAGTTGTGGTCATAGACCATGACCTTGGGGCTCAGGTGCGCGGCGGCCAGCGCGGGGGCAAGCGCATTGCCCAGGAAGGCGGCCTGCTCGACGGCCTCCATCTTCATTCCGCTGTAAGTGGGTGTGGCGAAGAGCGGCTCATTCTGTACGCTCATGGCCCACACGGGCACTCCGAACGCCTGATAGCCCTGAATGGTCTTCACGAAGTATTGGGCGAGAGCGTTGTAGAACTCGGGGCGCAGGCTCGACGGCTGTTTGGTCTCGGGATTGGAGCCGAGCATGGAGCCGGAAGTCTTCATCCAGCCGGGCGGGCTCCACGGCGTAATCATGACGTGAATGCCGGGGTTAATGGCCAGGGCCTTGCGGAGGAGTGGCAGAATGTACTCCTGGTCATGGGCGAGCGAGAAGTGTTCGAGGTTGGGGTCGGACTGGCCGGCGGGCGTGGTGCAGGCCTTCGCGGACTGCTGACAGAGGTCGTCGAAGGAGTAGAAGGTCACGGCCAGATCAGACGAGCCAATGGGCTGGCGCAGGAAATTAATCGCAATGCCGCCCTTGCGCGCGAAGAGCAATTTGAAGGCGGCATCGGTCTGCGCCGGGGCGAGCTTTTTGGCGAAGAGCCAGGCGGCGGAGTCGGTGAGCGATGCCCCGAAGCCGTCGATTTCCTGAAAGCGCTGCGCGTCATCCACGGTGATGACGGGGGCTGTATCGGCGGGCGCGGCCTTGGCGGAGAAATGCAATGGATCGCGCTGCGACAGGGCTTCAAGCAGGTCGGGCGTGGTCTGGTAAACGGAGACAGACTGGGCGCGAGCCGCTGCGGTGGCAAACGCAAAAAGAGCAAGACTGGCGGCAAGAATGGCCGGGCGTGGCATGGGAGCCTCCTTCAGGCGCAAGGAGAATCGTAGTGCATTCTCACGCACTCACGCTAAGGTTTGCGGTACGGACCTGATCCTGACGAGCTCCTCGCAAAGTCGCCGCTCTTGCCGCCCGACTTTGCTTCGAGCTGAATGTTGCGGATGACGATGCTTTTATCGAGTGCCTTTGTCATGTCATAGACGGTGAGCGCGGCCACGGCGGCGGCGGTGAGCGCCTCCATTTCGACTCCGGTGGGGCCGGTGGTGGCTGCGGTGGCGGTAATGCGCACGCCGCCCGGGGCAATTTCCGCCGTCACATCCACGAGGGAGAGCGGCAGCGGATGGCACATGGGAATCAGCCCGGCGGTCTGCTTGGCCGCCTGGATTCCGGCGAAGCGCGCCACCTCCAGCGGATTGCC
>JAJYBT010000156.1 GCA_021778875.1 Acidobacteriota bacterium
CAACTCGGCGAGCAACTGCGGAGAGATGGTGAGCAGGTCACTGCCGGCCAGCTCGCAGATCTCGCCGATGTTGCGGAAGCTCGCGCCCATGACCTGGGTCTTGTAGCCGAACTTCTTGTAGTAGTTGTAGACGCGCGTCACGGAGACAACGCCGGGGTCGTCCGCGCCCTGGTAGTCCTTGCCGGTGTCCTTCTTGTACCAGTCCAGGATGCGCCCGACGAAGGGGGAGATGAGGGTGACGCCGGCCTCGGCGCAGGCCACGGCCTGGTGCAGGCCGAAGAGCAGGGTCAGGTTGCAGTGGATGCCTTCCTTCTCCAGCACCTCGGCGGCGCGGATGCCCTCCCAGGTGGAGGCGATCTTGATGAGGATGCGCTCGCGGCCGATGCCGGCGGCGTCATACTGCGCGATGATTGCGCGGGCCTGGTGGATGGTGGCGTCGGTGTCGAAGGAGAGGCGGGCGTCCACCTCGGTGCTGACGCGGCCGGGCACGATCTGCAGGATCTTTTTGCCAAAGGCCACGGCCAGGCGCTGGAAGGCCAGGTTGGCCACCGCCTGGTCGGTTGCGTTCTCGCCCAGTTCGTTGCGCGCGTCTTTCAGCACGCCGTCCACAATGGGTTGATATTGCGGCATCTGCGCCGCGGCCGTGATCAGCGACGGGTTGGTGGTGGCGTCCTGCGGGCGAAACTTTTCCATCGCCTCAATGTCGCCAGTGTCGGCAACCACCACGGTGTACTTGCGCAACTGTTCAAGCAGATTCTGCGGCATGATCTCTCCTGGGGAAGGGGATTCCCGGCTGGCCCTCTAGAAAACCAGTCTACTGCTATTTTGGATTCGCCGGAGCCGCGCAGGTTGCTTGTGCGCGGCAAACAGCGGTTATGCAGCGGCTTGCGCAAGGGTATTGCTCAGCACGCCGAGGCCGTCAATCGCCACCTCCACGCGGTCGCCTGCGGCCAGCGGTCCCACGCCCGCAGGGGTGCCGGTCAGCACCAGGTCGCCGGGCTCAAGCGTAATGGCTGCCGTGATATACGCGAGCAGCGCTGGAATCGAAAAAATGAAATCGGTGGTCGATCCATGCTGGCGCAACTCGCCGTTCACGCGCGTCTCCACGATCAGTCCCGCCTCAGGGTCCACTTCGTCACTCACAATCGGTCCCACAGGGCAGAACGTGTCGAATCCCTTGGCGCGCGTCCACTGGCCGTCTTTCTTCTGCAGGTCGCGCGCTGTCACGTCATTGGCCACGGTGTAGCCGCGCACATAACTGCGCCAGTCGGCATCGGGCGCGAGCTTGCTGGCGCGGCGGCCGATGACCAGCGCCAGCTCGCCTTCAAAATCCACGCGCGCCGAGGCGGGAGGCATCTGTACCACGCCCCCCGGCGCCAGCAGCGACGAGGGCGGCTTGAAGAAGAGCAGCGGCTCGGCGGGAACCTCGTTCCCCAGTTCCTTCGCGTGGTCGCGATAGTTGCGGCCCACGCAGACAATCTTCGACGGAGTCACGGGAGGCAAAAGATGCGCGGCGCTCAGCGGCATCGGCTCGAACTTGATGCTTTGCGACTCGCCACGCAGATGGGTCAGGTGAAATCCCAGATCCTCTTCCGGCGCCGGCGCCAATCTTGCAATCCATAAGTCGCCGTCGCGGTCTTCCACGGCTCCGTAACAGACAAATCCATTCAACTGAAAGCGGCAATACTTCATTGGCGATTCTCCTCGTGCGGCGCGAGCCCTCACTGCGTTGGCACGGTCTCCTGCGCTTCCGCCGAGCGCGCGCTCTCGTGCCCCTTCTGGTCCACGGCGGTGACGGCGTAGTGGTAGGTGTGCCCTGGCTGCACCTGCGCGTCGTGGAAGGCGGGACCAGCCACCGGCTGGGCCGGCGAAATGCGTTGCCATGCGGCGTCGCCCTCGCGGCGATAGACGATGTAACCCGCCAGATCGGTGTCGCTGTCCGGCTGCCAGCTCAGGTCAATCGCAGGCGAGCCGCCACCCGCATCCGTGGTCGCCACGGCGGCCAGTCCGCTCGGGACCGTCGGCGGAAATACATCCAGGGCCTCCACGCGCACCGGCGAAGACAGCTCCCCTGCAAGCTCCAGCGTCTGCCCATCTGCAGCAACGCGAGCCACGCGCTGGGCGCGATATTCATAGGTCTCGCCGAAGCGGATCGTCTTGTCCAGCGCGCGGCCGGCCTGCACGTTCTCTTCCACCAGCAAATTCTGCTCAACAGGCTCCGGCGGAGGCGCAAGCAGGCCCTTCTGCGGACTGGCCTCCGGCATGAGCAGTTTGCGCTCCAGGCGCACGGCCACGTTCTCTCCGTCGGGCGTCCAGCGCAGCACGACTCCCGTCTTGCGCACCTCGGCGCTCAGGCCTGCCACGGGCGCGGGTGCTGCGCCGGCCAGCACCACCGCGGCATTCGACAGCCCCGCCGACCGGCCCTTCTGGTTCTTCAACTCCACAAAATACGTGAGCACGCGCGGAGCGCCCGCTTCCAACGCCGCCGGAAGCGTCTCAGTCACCGCGCCGTCTGCGCCGGGAGCCAGCAACAGGCTACCGCCCACCGCTTCGCACGTCTCGGTGGCTTCCATGCGGCACACGCGCACGTCCACCTTGTCTTGCAGCAGCAGCTTGTCCGTGTTCCGCGTCGGCATGGTCCACTTCAAAGTCACCTGGTTGCCCGCGCGTTCTGCGGCCAGGTCGGTTACGCGGCCCGGCAGATTGAGCGAGGGCGCCTGCGGCGCTCCCGGCGTGCCGCAGCCTGCCAGCGCCGCGGCCAGCACGCCCGCCAGCGCAGCCCATCCCGCTCTCTCAACCAAACTCATTGCCATCCCAGTCTACTGGAGGCGCGCCGGGCATCTGCGGGCCCATGCCGTATCCTTGCCTACGATGCGCCCGGACGGGTTGCATGAGACGCCAAAGGTGGAGGAACCGGCTGGATGACTCTGGTGAAGGTGCGGCTGGCCGCGATGATGTTTCTGGAGTACTTCATCTGGGGCGCATGGTACGTCACGGTGGGAACCTGGCTTGGGCGGACGCAGCATTTCTCCGGCACGCAGATTGGCCTGGTGGCAGGCACAACCGCCGTGGGCGCCATTGTGTCGCCGTTTCTTGCCGGCTGGATCGCGGATCGCTTCTTTGCCACGCAGCATGTGCTGGCCGCGCTGCACGCCGCGGGCGCGGTATTGCTCTATCTGGCTTCGGAGCGCACTACGTTTACGCCGCTCTACTGGATGGTGCTGCTCTATGCCTGCGCCTACATGCCCACGCTGGCGCTGACCAACTCGCTGGCCTTTCGCCAGATGCGCGATCCCAAAATGGAGTTCGGCCCCATTCGCGTGCTGGGCACTGCGGGGTGGATCGTTGCCGGGCTGCTGGTGGGCGGCCTCAAGCTGGAGGCCACCGCGATGCCCCTGCGCCTGGCCGCTGCCGCGTCGCTCCTGCTTGCCCTGTATGCGCTCACGCTGCCGCACACGCCGCCGGTGAAAGAGGCCGGCGAGTTCCGCATCGCAAAGGTGCTACCCGTTGAGGCAGTGGGTCTCTTGCGCGAGCCCGCATTCGCCGTCTTCGCGCTGGCCTCGTTTCTCATCTGCATCCCGCTGCAGTTCTACTACGCCTTCACAAATCTCTTCCTGAACGAAATCGGCATCCAGGACGCGGCGGGAAAAATGACCGGCGGGCAGATGTCGGAGCTGTTCTGCATGCTTCTCATCCCCTGGTTTTTCCGCAGGCTCGGCGTGAAATACATGCTCATCGCCGGCATGTCCGCCTGGGCGCTCAGGTATGCGCTGTTCGCTTTTGGCAACGGCGGCGCAGCCCTGTGGATGCTCTACGCAGGCATCCTTCTGCACGGCATCTGTTACGACTTTTTCTTCGTGACCGGCCAGATTTATGTGGACCGCAAGGCGCCTCTGGCCTCGCGCGCGGCGGCACAAGGCATGCTCACGCTCGTCACCTATGGCGCAGGCATGCTGGTAGGCTCGTGGCTCTCAGGGCAGGTGGTCGATCACTACGCAACCGTGGCCGCCGACGGCTCCGCCACCCATGCGTGGAGGCCGATCTGGCTGGTCTCTGCCGGGCTGTCCGCGGCCGTGCTGGTGCTGTTCTTCTTTGCGTTTTCTGATCGCGAGAGCGAGAAACAAACCGCCTGAGCAGCCAGCGGCAGCCGCGCGTTTGCCGCTGTGCCTACGCCTCAATCACTGCTTTTGACAGGTTGCGTGGCCGGTCTACATCCACGCCGTGCTCCAGCGCCATCGCATAGCTGAAAAGCTGTAGCGGAATCACCTCCGGTATCGCCAGCAGGTGTTCGCTCACCGGCTCTACCGGCACGCAGTCCGAGACCAGCGCCGCCACGTCGCGGTCACCCGCATTGGCTATGGCAATGACGCGCGCGCCCTGCTTCTGCATGTCTTCGAGCAGTTGCAGGGTCTTCTCATAGCGCAGCACGGAGTCGTCGAGACCGCGGTCCACGGTCGCCAGAGCCACCAGCGGAACATGCTCGCTGACCAGCGCGTTCGGACCGTGCTTCAGCTCGCCTGCCGGGTAGCCTTCCGCCTGCACATACGACGACTCCTTCATCTTCAGCGCCCCCTCGCGGGCAATGGCGTAGTGTACGCCCCGGCCCAGATAGAGAAAGCTCGCAGCGTCGCGGTACTTCGCTGCCAGCGCCGCCATCTGCGTGCGCCATCCGTCCAGTTGGCGCTCAATCAGGCTGGGCAGCGCGCGCAGTTCGGCAATGCGCTGCGCCAGTTGCGCGGCGTTCATCGTGCCCAGTTGGCCCGCCTCATAAAGGGCCAGCAGATACAGCGCCGCGAGCTGGCAGGTAAAGCTCTTGGTTGCGGGAATAGCCAGCTCCGGCCCTGCGGCCAGCGGCATGGCGGCGGAGGCCTCGCGCAGCATGGTGCTGCCCGCCACATTGGCAATGGCCAGCGTCTTCTGCCCGCCATCGCGAGCGCAGCGCAACGCAGCCAGCGTGTCGCTGGTCTCGCCCGACTGCGAAATCACAATCACCGAGGGCCGGCGCGGATTGGCGGCGGTCCGGCAGCCGTACTCGCTTGAATACTCCACGTCCACGGCCAGCCCGCAAAGGTCCTCAAAGATGACCTCGGCTGCCAGGCCCGCATGGCGGCTCGACCCGCTGGCCGCAATCAGCACCTCGCCGCGCGGATTCAGCCAGTCCGCCAGCGGAGCGAACGCTTTGGCATTGAACGATACGCTGTCAAGGTAAAGCTCCAGCGTGCGCCGGATGGCGGCGGGCTGCTCGTACATCTCGCGCAGCATGGCATGGGGAAACTCGTTCACAGCGACTCAGGCCTTTCCCTTGGCCTCGCCTGGCGGCAAAGCCTTGCGGCTTGATTCTAACGGCTGGCCCTGCTGCGCGTGGGTTACGCCGCTCACAGCCGCCGCAGCCGCGCGCAGGCCTCGTCCAGGTCGTGATCCTTCTTGGCGAAGCAGAAGCGCAGCAGGTTTTCTCCACGCCCATGGCGAAAGAACGCCGAGCCGGCCACCGATGCCACGCCCGTTGCTGCCAGCAGGTGGCGGGCTTTTTCCGCGGCGGTTTTCCCCGGCAGGCGGCTGGCGCTCGCCAGCACGTAGTAGGCGCCGGCAGGCACGCTGGGCTCCATGCCCGCGTCGCGCAGCGCGGCCAATATCCGTTCGCGTTTGGACTGGTGGTTGATTGCGACCTGCGCATAAAACTCCGGCGGCAACTGCTCCAGCCCCGCCGCCGCGCCGTGCTGCAGGGGCGCAGGCGCGCACACGTAGGTCAGGTCGTGGAAGTAGCCCATCGCGGCCATCCACTTCGCATCTGCCGTCACGTAGCCCAGCCGCCAACCGGTCACGCTGAACGTCTTGCTGAAGCCCGACATCACGATGGTCCGCTCGCGCATGCCGTCAAGCGTTGCGGGCGAGATGTGCTTCGCGCCGTCATAGACGAAGTACTCATAAATCTCGTCGGTCAGCACGAAGAGATCGTGCGCCCGGGCCACCTCGGCCACGGCTTCCAGTTCGGCGCGGCTGAAGACCTTGCCGCTGGGGTTGGCCGGAGTGTTCAGGATCAGCGCCCGCGTGCGCGGTGTGATGGCCGCGTGCAGCGCATCGGTATCGAGCGCCCAGTCCGGCTCTGCCAGCGGAACCAGAACGGGCTTCACGCGCATAGATTTGAGCGTGGCGACGTGGTAGCCGTAGAAGGGCTCAAACAGCAGCACCTCATCGCCGGGATTCAGCAGTGCCATGGCCGCTGCGTGCAGTCCGGCTGTGGCGCCGCAGGCCACCAGCACCTCGGTTTCCGGGTCGTAGCGCAAGCCGTAGTCGCGCTGCTGCTTGGCGGCAATCGCCTTGCGCAGCCGTTCGATGCCGTCGAGCCGCGTATAGATGTTGTGTCCGGCGCGCATGGCGGCAATGGCTTCGGCCTCCACCAGCGCGGGTACCGGCGTATCGCACACGCCCTGGGCCAGGTTGATGCCGCCGATGCGGTCGCACTCGGTCGTCATGGCGCGAATCTCGGACTGCATGGCTCC
>JAJYBT010000157.1 GCA_021778875.1 Acidobacteriota bacterium
GTAAGTGTCTGCCCAGCCGAACATGCGGGCGATTTCCGCCACGGCTTCGATTTCCATTTGTGAGCTGGCGCGGCCGCCGTCGCGGGCGTGATTGTTGGGGTTGATGGCCATGGCCAGGGCATAGGCTGCGCGCGCCAAGGGATGCGGCGGCTTGAGCATCTGCCCGGCGTAGAGCGGGTGGAAATAAGGATAGTTGTCGCCCAGGCGGTGCGCTGTTGCTGCGAGAATCGCCTCCATATCCTGCGGGCTGGCAGCGGATTCGGGAGCGGGATCGAAGGCCGGCAGCGAGCCGAACTCCGCCTCCAGCGCCTCAGCGGCGCGCGCGAGCAGGCCAGGAACAGGATCGGTGGGCATTACGAACCTTTACGGTATCACAGCCAGGGGTGGCAGCATAGGGTTCTTATTTTGAATTGTTTACAGGAGGCAAAAACTGGCGGCCGTGGGCAATGCGGTGGTTTTAAGGGCGCAATTCTGCCTGATCGGTGCTACACTGGGTGTAGCGTTAGAGCCGAACCGGGCGTGAGCAGCGCTCGCCCAACCAAGCAAGATTCTGCCAGTGGTCGCTCCGATTCATCCAGCGCAATTCAATTCAGGAAACAGAAGCAAATGGAACAAGGTACAGTGAAGTGGTTCAATGACGCGAAGGGCTTCGGCTTTATTTCGCGCCAGAACGGCGAGGATGTCTTCGTGCACTACTCGGCGATCAACTCGAGTGGTTTCAAGAGTCTGCAGGAAGGCCAGGCCGTGCAGTTCAACGTGGTGAAGGGGCCCAAGGGCTGGCAGGCTGCGGACGTTCAGCCGCTGTAACCGATAGGCCGCCCGATTCCGGCAGAATCGAGTGAACAAACGCGAGGGCAGGGAGCGATCCCTGTCCTCGTTTTGCGTTTGGGGACAGGTTGTGGCCGGCGGTCGCACAAACGTCCCGAGCAGGGCTGGTCGCGACGATTGCCGCGCGGCGCCAGCAGGCCGCCCGCGGTATGATGCCTGACGTGGAATAAGGACGCTTGCACCCTCACTGCTTCGGGGAGGTTCGCAGCCATGGCACGGGCATTTCTGAGCTGTGCGGCATGGGTCGTTCTGTTTCTGGTCATTCCCTGCTGCACTGGTGGGCGAGCGCAGGCGCAGATTCGCCTCGGTCAGCCGGTCCCCGCGCTGCACCTGGGTTCGGTGCTTGCCGGACCGAGAAATATTCCTATCGCTGGTCACGCCATGCTCATCGAATTCTGGGCGACATGGTGCGCGCCGTGCCGCGCGGCAATCCCTCACCTGAACCAGCTGGCGGAGCAGTTTCGCGGGCGTGGCATCGACTTTGTTGCCATGAGCTGCGAGACGCCCGAGGTTGTGAAGCTATTTCTCACCAGATATCCGATGGCAGGAACGGTTGCGGTCGATGCCGATTGCGCGACGGACAGGTTGTTCTCCGGGCCGGGCTATCCGAGCACGGTTCTGATCGGCAGCGACGGGAAGCTGGCCGCCGTGACGTTCCCCTCCAATGTGACGCCCGCGGTGCTCAATGCGCTGCTCTCGCAAGAGGATCTGCCGCTTGCCCCCGCGGCTGCTGACCTGCGCTGGCAGCTCTCCCACAGCATGCTCATCAACAGGCCGCCCAAGACCGAGGTGGATGCAGACGTCCGCATTGTGGTTCGGCACGCTGACAAAGCCGGGAGCGCCGCGGGCGGCGGGAATGAATTTGAAAGCACCGGCAGCTTGCTCAAGGATCTGCTGGCAGTGTCTTACGGAACTTCGGCGGCCCGCATCGAGATGCCCGCGTATCTGGCCAGGGATGCGTTCTCCGTGCAGGCGTGGGTTTCAAACGGCGACTCGGAGTCGCTGAAGCCGCTGCTTCAGGCGGCTGTTCAAGCTGCGGCGGGCATTCGCGTCCGGCGGGAAACGCGGTTGACCGAGGTTGTGGCTCTGTCAGGCTTTCCGGGCAGGCTGGCTCCCGCGCGGAAGGCGCCAATGATGTTTCAGGCCGAGTCGGGAAAGCTGTCGTGCGCGGCTTGCAGCGCGGAGGAGCTTCGCGCGCAGGTAGAAAGACTGCTGGGCAAGGTCGTGGTGCTCGATAACGCGCCCGCAGGGAAATTCAGCGGCGACCTTGAGTGGGATACGAACAGGCCGGGAGATTTCGAAGCCGTGTTGCGCGAGCGCTTCGGGCTGGAGTTGTTGCCGGAGAAACGGCCAATCGAGTTCCTGATCGTGGACGCGCTCGATGCCCAACCCCGCAGCGCGGCCAGGTAAGGCCGAGCGGGTATGAATGCGGACAAAGGGCACTTTTCGGGGCTCCGAATTCTGTAATTTGGGACCGCGCATACCTCAGCAAGCCGATGCGGCAGCCGCGGCCTCAGGCCTCTCAGGAGCGGATCGCCCAAGCGCCTCGGGCCGCACTAAAGCAAGTGCGGGGATGCCTACCTTGGTAACTTCCGGTACGTATGTAATGTATTTATTTGCGACAGAAACTAGTTTAATCACTAATGCAGGGGTTTAGGCATATAGGCGCGAGTGTAAGTTCGCATTCTCGAAGGCAATATCATCGGGTACGTTCCATCTTGCGCCGGTACAGCTTACGGCAAAAACGCAACCTTGAGATAGACGAAAGACTCACAGGCAATACACTACAAGACTCTGTAAGTACGGGAACTTACAGAATTAAGCGAGAGATCTAACATGATGAGACAACAAAATTGGCATCTAACCCTTGGCGCGATCGTGCTTGCGGCCGGGGCAACCTTAATTTCCGGTTGCGGTGGTGGTAGCGGCAGCAGCAACACTACATCTCCGCCGCCTGCGCCACAAATTCAGAACATTAACAGTTCAACGACGCCCTCGAGCCCTGTGAGCCTGCCGATTGAGATTAACGGCAGCAACTTCCAGGCCGCGCCGGGCAAAGTTACTTTCACACAGGGCAGCATTTCGGTCGATCTGGTGCCAACGACTTCAGTCTGGTCCGACACTGGAGTTGTGGCTGCGGTTCCCGCGGGGAGCACATCGACGAGCTTCACCGTCCCCGGCACGGTGAGCGTTACGGTCACTACGTCTGGCGGGACGAGTAACGCAGTTGCTGTGAACCTGGTCCCGACACTGACCTTCAACCCGAGCGCGATGGGCTGGTCAACGACGATGGCATTGCCCAAGCCGATGACGGGGCTTCGCGCCGTGGCCGTGCCAGGGAGCAGCAGCAGCAGCGCCTTCGCGATCATCACAGGAGGCTATGACGGCAGCGCCAACACAACCACCGTCTGGGCGAACAACTTGAATCAGGACGGCACGGTGGGCGATACGACAAACACCACATGGACGACGATTGCGACGAATCCGCTTCCCACGACGCTTGCGCATCATGCGATGGCCGAAGCGGACGATACGAATTCGCTGGTGCCTGTGGGCAAGCGGTTTATCTACGTTATCGGCGGGCAGGTGAACGCAACCGATAACGGTGGAACCAACACGGTCTATGTCGCCAGCGTGGATTCGACTGCCGGCACGGTCGGCACATGGACCACGCTCACGAACCCACTGCCTCAGCCGCTGCTTGGCATGTCGGCCACCGTGCATAACGGGTATCTGTACGCAGCGGGGGGCCTGAACACCAATGGAGTGCCGGTGGGCGTCGTCTATTCCGCGCTGGTCAATTCCGACGGCACGCTCGGAACGTGGACAACGTCCACAAACAGCCTTCCGACGCCAAGGGCTTTCGGAACGATGTTCGTTTTCGGAGGCATCATCTACTACATCAACGGCGACCCAAACTCTTCAGTTCCGCCGAACGAGCAAGGCGTTGGAGACAAATCCGTGTATTACGCAAACGCGCTCCGCGGTGCGGTTGGGACATGGGTACAGAATGGGAACTCGACAATCCATGATCGAGCAAAGGGAGTGCTCTTCGCTGCATATGGGCAAGTCATTTCAGGCGAAGGTGTCTACAATGGCAGCGCTGGCTCCGGTGAAATGGAGACTTCCACGATCAATGCAACGAACACCGGAAACCTCGCTCTGAACTCGTGGAACGGCCTTACCGGATCCACAGATCCGACAGCCAACGTGTACAACGCTGCCGGATTTACCAGCCCGCTTGTCTCCACGACAAACGCACCGCGCTTCCTGATTTTTGGGGGGCAGGCGCTGACCGGCACCACCGGCGCGGGCGGTGCGCTCAGCAGCACGGTGTACTACAACAGCAAGCCGTAAGTTGGCGCAAAAAATCCCAGGTCTCGATGGTGAGACCTGGGATTTAGCTTGTCTCAGCGAGCCCATGCAACGGTTACGAACTTGAGATCATTCCTTTGCGGCGCACTCCTCCGCCCAAAATCTCTCAGGCCAGCATTGCAGATTCTTTTCCGGGCCGGGGAACAATGAAACGCAAGCCTGAGAACGCTCCCGGAGCAGCCACCCACACAAAATCTGTAACCCTGTGCTCGCGCGAAACTGTGCTCAGCCGGTGTTGCGGAGGCCGGCGCTGATGCCGCTGATGGTGGCGGCGATGGCGCGGTTGACTTCGGGTGTGTCTTCGCCGGCGCGCTTGCGTCGGAGCATGTCCACCTGAATGAGGTGCATGGGATCGACGTAGGGATTGCGCAGGCGGATGGAGCGGGCGAGCACCTGGTTCTTTTCGAGCAGATCCTTCTGGCGCGTGACGGCGAGGACGGCGCGGACGGCGCGGTGGAACTCGGCCTCGCACATGTCGTAGATGCGCTCGCGGAGTTTCTCGTCGCGGACGAGCGAGGAGTAGAGGCGCGCGGTAGCGAGATCGACTTTGCCGAGCGCCATTTCGACGTTGCGCAAGAGGTCAATGAAGAGAGGAAACTCGCGGGCCATGGTCTCAAGCAGCTTGAGCGCGCCGGGGCGCTCGATGAATTCGCCGAGCGCGAAGCCGACGCCGAACCATGCGGGCACGAGAAGGCGCGACTGCGTCCAGCCAAAGACCCAGGGGATGGCGCGCAGGTCGGCGAGGTTGGGCGAGGCCTTGCGGCGCGAGGGGCGGGAGCCGATCTTGGCGTGTTCGAGCTCGCCGACGGGCGTGGACTGCTCGAAGTAGGTGACCACATCGGGGTCGTCAAGGATGTGTTTGCGATAGAAGCCGAAGGAGATGGCCGAGAGCTCGTCGAGCGCGGATTCCCACTCCGGCTTGAGGATGCCGGTGAAGTGGCCTTCGGGGTCGCGCGCGTTGGGGCGGGCGAGGGCGTCGAGCGAGGCGGCAATCATGAGTTCGAGATTGCGCTCGGCGAGGACCTCATCGGCGTATTTGAAGTTGAGCACTTCGCCCTGCTCGGTGATGCGGAACTGGCCCTCGAAGGAGTCCATGGGCTGGGCGAAGATGGCGCGATGCGTGGGTCCGCCGCCGCGGCCGACGGTACCTCCGCGGCCGTGGAAGAGACGGAGCTTGACGCCGCACTCGCGGGCCACAACGTGCAGGTCGCGATGGGCGCGGAAGATCTCCCACGTGCTGGTGAGCATGCCGCCGTCTTTATTCGAGTCGGAGTAGCCGAGCATGACCTCCTGCCAGTTGTCCCAGGTGGCGAGGAGCCTGCGGTAGTCGGGGCGGGACCAGAGCTCGCGGCAGACTTCGGGGGCACGGCGCAAGTCTTCAATGGACTCGAAGAGCGGGACGGGCATGAGGCCGGGGTCGCGGCCGGAGCCCTCGACGCGGACGCCGCCGAGACGGGCGAGACGGACGACGGCGAGGACGTCTTCGACGGTGGCGGCACCGCTGATGACGTAGTGGCGAATGGCCTCGGGGGAGAAGCCGCTTTTGACTTCAGAGACGACGCGGAAGGTTTCAAGCGTGCTGGCGGCTTCTGCGGAGAGGCTGCCGGGGAGCGCGGGCGCGATGGTGTCTGCGATGGCCTCCTGGAGCGCGGCTGTGTGGACGCGCGCGTGCTGGCGAATGTCGAGCGTGTGCAGGTGGAGGCCGAAGGTGCGCACCTGGAGGATGAGCGGGTCGATGAGCGTGCGCGCGATGCGCAGGCCGCTGTGCGCAGCGAGCGAGGAGCGCAGTGTTTCGAGGTCATCGAGGAATTCTTCGACAGAGCCGTAGGCGGGCAGCACCTGGGCGAGCTTGTCCTGGCCCTTGGCGAGGGTGTAGGGCATGACGGGCAAAGGCGCGCCGGTGTGCGTGGGCTGCTCCATGGTGCGGAGGGTGCGCTGCATGCGCGCCTTCAGGCAGATGACAAAGCGGCGGTAGTACTCGAATTCATATTGCGCGCCGAAGACCTGCGCCTCGGGCGTATGCACCTGCGCGACGTAGGATTGCAGGCGCTGCATCAAGGCTTCGCTTACCGGCCGCTGCTGTGCGCTGGAGGTGAGCAGGTCAATGATGGTGTCGAGTTGGCGCTGGTAATAGAGGAGCAGATGGCCGCGTGCGAGCTGGATGGCGTCGCGCGTGACGTCGGGAGTGACAAAGGGATTGCCGTCGCGGTCGCCGCCGATCCAGGAGCCGAAGCGCAGCACCTGAGGCAGCTCGTGGGCTT
>JAJYBT010000158.1 GCA_021778875.1 Acidobacteriota bacterium
CAATTAGCGTGCGGTCAAGCGAGAGCGGCTTCTCCAGAAAATCAACCGCGCCCAGCTTCGTCGCATTCACCGCCGACTCAATCGTGCCGTGCCCCGAGATGATCACCACCTCGGGCCGCCGCTCCGCCTCCAGCGCATGGATATCGGCCAGCACGTCCAGCCCGTCGCGATCCGGCAGCCAGATGTCCAGCAGCACCACGTCATACGGAGCGTCTTCAATCAGCACCAGCGCCTCGGCCGCCGTTGCCGCCGTAGCCACGCCGTAGCCTTCCTCGCGCAGAATCTCTTCCAGCGAGCTGCGAATCTCCGCCTCGTCATCCACCACCAGGATGTGATTCATTGCGCGGCCCCCGTCATCGGCGTTGTTGTGCTGGCGTCTCCAGCGCTATGCTCCGTGTGCTCCATCAGCGGCAATCGCACCACAAACCGCGCTCCCTTGGGCATGTTGCTCTCCGCGCGAATCGATCCGCCATGCTCCTGCACAATCTTGGCCGCAATGGAAAGCCCCAGCCCGGTGCCGCGATGCTTCGTCGAATAGAACGGCAGAAACAGCCGCTCGCGAATCTCGTCCGTCAGCCCATGCCCGGTATCGCTCACCGTAATCTCCACCGCCGCGCCGTCTTCGCTCAGGCCGCTGCGAACGCCCAGCACGCGCAGCAGGCTTCCCTGCATCGCCTCGGCAGCGTTGTCAATCAGGTTGGCCAGCGCCCGGCGAATCGCCTCCGGATCCGCCAGCACCGTCGGTAATCCCGCCTCTAGGTCCCGCTGAACGGTCACCCCTTCCAGCCGGCCCGCAAACATGGCCAGCGCCTCTTCGGCCACGCGGTTCATGTCGCACGCGCGCGGCTGCGGCGTGGGAAACTGCGCCAGCGCGGAGAACTGGTCCACCAGCGTGCGCAGCGTTCCCACGCAGCCCAGAATCACCTCGCTGCACTTGCGGATGATGGCCGGCGAGTCCGGCTGGCTGCGATCCAGGTGCCGCCCAATCCGCTCCGCTGACAGTGCAATCGGCGTCAGCGGATTCTTGATCTCGTGCGCCACGCGCTGCGCCACTTCCTTCCACGCCACCTGCCGCTGTGCACGCAACAGCTCCGTCGTGTCTTCAATCACCAGCACGGTGCCTTTCTTGCCCTGCGCTAGCTCCAGCCGAGCGCTCGTCGCCGCCAGGTGCACCGTACGTCCGCGCACATGAAAGTCCAGCTCCGTTGAGGCTGCCCCCATGCGCTGTCCGCGATGAATCACCACCGCAAGATCCTCGGCATACTCGGCCGGCAACAGATCCTCCAGCTTCTTGCCGCGCAGCTCCGCTCCCTCCCGCAGGCCCATCAACACGGCAAACGCGCGATTCGCCTGCAACACATGTCCGTCGGCGTCCATCGTCACCACGCCGCTCGGAATCGTCTCCACAATCGTCTCCAGCTCGCGCCGCCGCTCCTCAACCGCCAGGTTCGCCGCCGTCAACTGCGCCGAAGAGCTCTCCGCCAGCTTCCGGCTGGCATCCAGGTCGGCCGCCATGTGGTTGAACGAGCGCACCAGTTGTGCCATCTCGCCCGTCGACACCAGCTCCACGCGATGCTCGTATTTGCCCGCGGCAATCTGGTCCATCGCGTCCGCCAGCGCCTCCACCGGCCGCGTAATCTGCTTGGAAAGAAACAGCGCCAGCCACACGCTGGAGAAGAACACCGCCACCGTAATCAGCAGCAGCATCAGGAAGAACGTAGAGCGTATGCTGTTGCGCGACCGGAAAAGGTCCCAGTACGCCGCCGCACCGCGGCGAATCCGCGCCGTGGTCTGGCTCAGTCCCTGCGGCATGGGCAGCGCCACCACCACCACGTTGCCCGTGGCCGTGGCCGACATGCCCAGCGCATAGTCCTGCCCGGCGCATCGCAATACAGGCTCGCCGTTGCGCTGCGCCGTCTTCAGCAAACTGTCTGAGAGCGGCCCCGGCAGCTGCACTTCGTTCCCCTCGTCGCCGCCGTCCATCCACGTCAGCAGGCTCGCCGGCGTTGTGTCGGCAGGGGCCTCAAAGCTGGCCACCGGCTTCAGGTCTTTGCCGTACACCACCGCAAAGCCGCCCGCCAGCGTAATGCGGTGCGCGCTCAACACAGTCTGCAGCTCCGGCGTCGTGCGGTCCGCCGCCCCCGATGCGGCAATCGACTCCGCTTCCACCCGCGCGTTGTTCGTCACATACTGCGCCAGTTCCAGCACCACACGCGTCGAGTCCTCGTGCAGCTCCGATGTGTTGGGAGAAAACCACCGGTCAATCGACCGGTTCATCAGCTGAAAGCTGAACAGAAACATGAAGACCGCGGGCGTCAGCGCAATCAGCACCGCGCCCAGCACCATGCGCGTGCGCAGCCGCGCCCCCAGCGCCGTGCTGCTCTGGTCGGCATACACCTTCAGGATGTTCCGCAGCAGCAGCAGCACCAGCACCAGCAGCAGCAGAAACACCACCACCGTCAGGCCGGTAAACGCCAGCGTCTCTCCCGCCGTGTCCGGATTCAGGAAGCGGATATTCGAGGTATTGAATGCCTGCAGAGCCCCCAGCACGCCAAACACCAACAGCACGCCCGCACCCAGCAGAACCACCAGTCGTCGCCGCGAATCACCGCCTGAAGACATGGGCCGATTATAGAGCGGACCCTGCGCGCTGCGTCAGCCGCGCCGTTACGCCAGCACGCCCGCCACAGGCGTCCACTCCCGGTTCTGGCTCTCGGCCACCCCGCGATGCGTCACCTTGCCCATCCAGGTATTCAGCCCTTCCGCCAGCCCCGCTTCCTGCCGCAAGGCCTCGCGCGCTCCCAGGTTGGCCAGCCGCATCAGGTACGGGAAGGTCGAGTTCGTCAGCGCCAGCGTGGAGGTATGCGGCACCGCCCCCGGCATGTTCGTCACGCAGTAGTGCACCACGCCATCCACCACGTAGCTCGGGTTCGAGTGCGACGTGGGCCGCGCCGTCTCCACGCAACCGCCCTGGTCAATGGCCACATCCACAATCACCGCGCCCTTCTGCATCTGCCCCACCATGGCGCGCGTCACAATCTTGGGAGCGGTCGCTCCCGGAATCAGCACGCCGCCAATCACCAGGTCCGCCTCCCGCACCGCGCGCGCCACGTTGTAGCTGTTTGAGGCCAGCGTGTACAGCCGCCCGCTGAAGATGTCATCCAGCTCGCGCAGCCGGTTCAGATTCACATCCACCAGCGTCACCTTCGCTCCGAAGCCCAGAGCAATCCGGGCCGCGTTGGTGCCTACAATGCCCCCGCCGATAATCGTCACATGCGCCGGAGGCACTCCCGGCACGCCGCCCAGCAGAATCCCGCGTCCGCCGCGCTCCTTCTCCAGATACGTCGCGCCCACCTGCACGCTCATGCGTCCGGCCACTTCGCTCATCGGCATCAGCAGCGGCAGCATCCCGTTGCGGTCGCGCACCGTCTCGTAGGCAATGCCGGTCACCTTCCGGTCCAGCAGCTCGTTCGTCAACTCCGGCACAGGCGCCAGGTGCAGATACGTGAACAGCACCAGGCCCTCGCGAAAATACACATACTCGCTCTTGACCGGCTCCTTCACCTTCACCACCGTGTCTGCCTTGCCCCACGCATACCCCGCGTCGCCCACAATCTCCGCGCCTGCGTTCTGGTACTCCTCGTCCGGAAAGCCCGACAGCGCGCCGGCCTGCGTCTCCACCAGAACCGTGTGGCCAGCCTCGGTCAAAGCCTTCACGCCGGCCGGCGTCACGCCCACCCGCGCCTCATTGTCCTTGATCTCTTTCGGAACTCCGATGATCATCGCGCCCACTCCTCTGCGAGGACTCACTTCCTCGCTGCTTTGGATGCGCTCCGGCAGTCCCCGATAGCCGAACTCAGCCCACCCAGAGCCAACTGCCCCAAATCCTAATGCCAGCTTCGCTTCCAATGTTTGCAAAATTCGTGGTAGAACAACCCCATGCGAACAAATCGTGAGCAAAATTCCGGCAGCAAGCAAGAATCTCCCGACGCCACATCCGCCGGACAGATGGATTCCCTTGACACCGCCATTCTGCGCCACCTGCAGCGCCACGGCCGCGCCACCAACTACGAGGTGGGCGAAGCCGTCGGCCTCTCCGCCTCCGCCGCATCGCGCCGCATACTCGCATTGGAGACCTCCGGAGCCATCCGCGGTTATCGCGCGCTCATCGACGATCGCCTCCTGGGCCGGCGCATGACCGTCTACATCCGCGTTACCCTGGAGCGGCAGTCGGCCGCCGTGCTCAGCGCCTTTGAGGCCGCCGTCCGCCACTGCCACGAGATCGTCAGCTGCCACCTCATGGCCGGGCAGTACGACTACATGCTCGTCGCCCGCGTCCGCGACATCGACGACTACGGCCGCCTCCACCAGAACGAGTTGTCCCGCCTGCCCGGAGTCACCCGCATTGAGACCAGCTTTGCCCTTCGCAGCGTCCTGGAAGACCCCCAGAACTAGCCCGGAACCTACATAGATACATAATTTTCCGCTACTTTTCCCCGCAGCAAGGGTAGAGTGTATGAGATACGGAGCCCACTCTTCCGTCGCATCTCCCCCGGGATGCTGTTTGATCCGTTGCGAAAGGGCACTGCCGAATGGCTGACTCAAAACAACAATTTCCGTACAGCAAGAACAAGCAGCCCAGCACCAACCTCTACGGTCCATTCGAAGCCAAAGAGGAGCCCAAAGCCCCATCTGCGCTCAGCGCGCGGCTCACGCGTCTTCTCAACGAAAACCGTATCCTGCGCGAGATCCGCCGCATACCCCTCGTCCTTGTGGGCTTGCTGGCGCTGGCCGTGCTCGGCGTCTCGCTTTTGTTTTTCGCCCGGCCCAGGCAGACCCACGAGTCAGATGATCTCGGTCAAGGAGTCCTCAGCGTCTCTGGCCTGCGCGGGCACCTGGTCACCCGCTGGAACGGAAAAGCGCAGTACCAGCTTCATCTTGAGCCGCTCGATTATCCAGACAACCCCGGCTTCGCCCTCGTGGCAGGCAATCCTCACCAGCCTTACTCCATCAACATCCGCCTGCTGGACTCCTCGGGCTTTTCCCTCTGCGACAAGCAGATCCTCTTCCCCTTCGATCCCGCCCGGGCCGTTGCCCCGGTTGAACTCCCTCCGGCAACCCACCGCCGCAAGCCCGCTGAAGCCGCCGCGGAGCTGGCTGCTCTGCAGTCCGCGCAGCAGGCCCAGTTGCAAAACGCGCAGGCCCAGGAGCAGCAGCGCGAGCGCGGCCAGGACATCTTCCAGAACCAGTACGGCGACGATGGCAAGGTCGTAGGCCTCAATGCGCAGGGAACGCTGCCCTGCTCCGTAGACGCCTACCGGCACTTCTACTACTGGGATTTCACCTCGAACTTCCCCACCCGCGACGAGCAGCAGGCCATGCTCGACAGCAAAGCGGCCGCCGCGGCAGCCCAGAAGCTCGCCCAGCAGCAAGCCGCCCGCCACCACGGCGCAGTCCGGTTGCCCATGCCCGGCTTTTACGTCGCGGGCGACGAGACCGTAACCTCCTACGATCCGTCTCGAAGGCTGCTTATCGCCGGCCCCGGAAAAGGCTTCTTCATCACCACTGGTTCAGGCCAGGCAATCGCCGCCTCCTGGGCTGCAAAGAATGAGCTCGTCCATTACCGCTGCGATCAGCACGCCCTCTGCACGCTCACCAGCGCAGGCGGACTCACGGCCATCCGCGCCAAGCTCAACGAATAAAAACAGGCGCCGAATCCTCGATCCGGCGCCTGCCATAGTCCCTGCCCACCTTCGCCGCGCGCGGCCTCAGTCGGCGTTGTCAATCTGCGCTCTCTGCAGCTTGTCGGAGTAGTCCACGTACACCGCCTTCCACGTGGTAAAGAAGTCGAGTGCGCCCAGTCCCTCCCGGTGCCCGTTGCCGGTGTGCTTTACACCGCCAAACGGCAGGTGAACCTCCGCGCCAATCGTCGGAGCGTTGATGTACGTAATGCCCGCCTCCAGGTCGCGAATCGCCGCAAACGCCCGGTTCACGTCCTTGGTGTAGAGCGCGGTGGAGAGCCCGTAGTCAATCGAGTTGGCAATGGCAATCGCCTCCTCGAAGGTCTCAAACTCCATCAGACTCACCACCGGGCCAAACACCTCTTCCCGCGCAATGCGCATCGTCGGCGTAACGCCGGCCACCACCGTGGGCTCAAAGAACGTGCCCCGTGCATACTCGCCCTCGGTCAGCGCGTGTCCGCCCGCCAGCAGCTTGGCGCCCTCGTTCACGGCAATCTCCACGTACTTGGCCGAGGTCTCAATCTGTCCGGCATTCACCTGCGGACCCACCTCCACCGTCTCATCCAGCCCGTTGCCGACCTTCAGTTTTTTGGCGCGCGCCACAAACTCCGCCGTGAACTTCTCCGCAATCCCCTTCTGCAGCAGGATGCGGCTGGTCGCCGTGCAGCGCTGGCCCGTTGTGCCAAAGGCACCCCACAGCGCGCCCTCCAGCGCC
>JAJYBT010000159.1 GCA_021778875.1 Acidobacteriota bacterium
GGTGCTCACCAGCTACCTCGTCTCTAACGCCATCGTGCTCCCCCTCGGCGGCTGGGCCAGCAGCCTGATGGGCCGCCGCAACTTCTTTGTCTTCTGCATCACCATCTTCACCATCGCCAGCTTCCTCTGCGGCATAGCTCCATCGCTGCCCCTGCTCATCGTCTTCCGCGTGATTCAGGGCGCGGGCGGCGGCGGCATGCAGCCCATGGCCCAGGCCATCATGGCCGACAGCTTTGAGCCCCACAAGCGAGGCCAGGCCTTCGCCCTCTACGGACTCGTCGCTGTCCTTGCCCCGTCCATCGGGCCCACCCTCGGCGGCTGGATTACCGACAACTTCTCCTGGCGCTGGATCTTCTTCATCAACATCCCCGTCGGCATCCTTGCCTACATCCTCGTCAGCCGGCTCATCGAAGATCCGCCGTGGATCAAGGCCGACCCCTCCCGGCTGCGCAACATGGACTACCTCGGGCTCGCCTTCCTCACCATCTCCATGGGCGGCCTTCAGATCATGCTCGACAAGGGCGAGGAGAACGACTGGTTCTCCTCCGGCTTCATTCGCTTCTTCGCCTTCCTCTTCATCGGTGGCCTCGTGGCCCTCGTCCTGTGGGAGTGGCGGCAGAAGGACCCGCTCATCAACCTCAAGCTCTTTCGCTTCCGCAACTTCGCCATCTGCTGCTTCCTCATGATGCTGGTCGGCGGCGTGCTTAACGCCAACACCGTCCTGCAGCCGCAGTTCATGCAGGAGCTGCTGGGCTACAACGCCACCACCGCGGGCCTGGCCCTCACCGCCGGCGGCATCACGCTCGTCTTCGTCATGCCCTTCGCCGGATACGCCACCGGCAAGTTCTCCGCGCGCACCCTCACCCTCATCGGATTCACCCTGCTGGTGCTCACCTTCCGCTACGCGGCAGACGTCACCAACCTGCAGATGACCTTCGCGCAGGCCTCCTGGCTGCGCGTCATCCAGATGCTCCCGCTGCCCTTCTGCTTCATCTCCATCACCAACGACGCATACGTAGGCATGCCCAAGGAGGAGAGCAACCAGGTCGCCGGACTCATCAACTTCGTCCGCAACCTTGGCGGAAGCATCCTTATCGCCATCACCAATGCGCAGGTCACCAGCCGCGCCATGTGGCACCAGGCCCACCTGCAAAACTCTATGCAGTCCAGCTCCATCGCCTTTGAGCAGCAGAAGCAGATGCTCACCGGCTTCTTCAGCGGACACTTCGGCGGCGGCAACGGTTCCGGCATGGCGCTGGCCTCCATCTACAACCAGCTCAACATGCAGGCCCAGATGCAGGGCTATCAGGATGTCTACATGGAGCTGTCGTGGATGTCCATCGGGCTCATCGTCCTGGCCTTCCTGCTCAGCAAGAGCCGCCCCGGCAAACCCGCCGGCGACGTTGCCGTCCACTAAGCGCAGGCAAACACCGTACGCGGTTCCGGCCCTCATCGCAGCGCCGAAACCGCGGCCCCGCTCAAGCTACACGACCGCCCTCACAATGCACTCCACACGGCCCGTGGCGTCAACGTAGACTGCCCTTAGTGCCTGCCGTGATTCCAGCCCGCATCCTGCTCACCGCCCTCGCGGCGGGCCAGGGCATCGCCCCGCTCTTCATCGACCTCAACCGCACCCATGCCACCAACCCGCTGTGGCCTGGTCACGCGCGGTTTCACGTCGTCTCGCAAACGCTCACCCAAACCCTCGCCGCCGCCGTGGAAGTCGCACTCCTGTGGTGGCCCGGGCCCACCCTCGACCAGCGCTTCTATCTCGTCGCGGTTCTCACCGCTCTTCCCATGATCGGCTTCTTTGCGGCCTTCTTCGCGCGCGGCCTCTACAGCGGAACGCTCCGCGACCCCAACGGCATGCCCATCGCCCGCATCCGCGCCCGCAGCGGCGTCGTCGAGTTCGACATGAACCTCGCCATCCTCGTCGTCGCCACCGTGCTGCTTGTTGCCGCCGTGCTGGCGTACTAGAGCCCGCGGCACTGCCGCATCCGCGTCCGCAGTCTAACGTCCGCAGTCTAGCGTCCGCAGTCCAGCACGCGAAACTCCGCGTCCTGCACCACCGGCCGCAGCGTCCACACCCAGCCCGCGCCGTCCTTCCACGCCGCGTCATACACCCGCGCCACCAGGTACCCGATCCCGTACTCGCCGCACACCGCGCGCGCCTGCTCCGCCGTGGCTCCCTTGTAGAGCCCATCCACCGCCGCCGCCATCGCCGCACATCCGCTCGGATCCCCGCCTGCCATGGAGCCGCATCCATCCGTATCCCCGGCAATTGCCACCTGACGATTGACCCCAACCAGGTCAACGTCGGTCCAGAACGGATTCGGCACCTTGGGATTGAACTGCACCACGGCATCCTTTGGAACTGCGCGATCCATCTGCGCATAGCCAACGTGCGAAATGTACGCATTGTGCGAGATGGCCCGCGCTTGCGGCACCTGATGCTTGCTCATGTTGGCCTCCGCCACTGGAAGCACGAAGCGCAGCATCAGCGCCTGGCAAAAGGTGCTCAAAACGCCCAGGCTCAACGCCAGAGAAGCGGCCACTCGCAACCACTGCGGCGTTCTCGGCGACACGCCGGGCACTTCCACCGTCGTTCCCCGCCGCTGGTCTGCCATTCCTCCCCCCATCAAAAGCTCCGAGGCCAGCAGCAACAGCACGCACTGCAGAATCAGTACAGAGCGAATTCCGTAATCGTCATAGGCCAGCACCCGCGAGCGCAGTAGCGACAGAAATGGGAACGATGCCACCGCCAGCACCACCAGAGACCGCTGCGCCTCCGTCAGCGCACGTCTTCCCCGCCATGCCGGAATCAGAAAAATGCACAGCACGAAGAAGTAGAAGCCTAGCTCAAACACATATCCGGGCACAAGCTGGATCAGGTTAGCCAGATTCCGCGCCGCAACCGGATGTGCCATCGCAATGCGAGGAAACCAGCCCCAGGCCAGCAATCCACCCGCCGGAATCATCTCGCGGACCGCAAAACCAAAGAGCCCGCCACCCGCAGTGCCGCCGGAATCATGGCGCAGTTCCAGCAGGTAGGGTACAAGCAAGACCGCAGCGCCCATGCCGCCCGCCGCCATCACCGCTGCTCTGCGCAGAGCATGCTCTGCCACCGCCTGCCACGAGGCCCACACCAGCATCCCCAGAAAGAATCCGAAAGCGACATAGATCGACAATCCGAATGCGCTCGCCAGCGCGGCGGCAATCAACGCCACCGTCAGTGCCTGCCTGCGCAGTCCGGGGCTGGGTGGTTCCGCCCCCGTCGACTTCCATGCCAGCAGAAACGCGAACAGGCAACACACCATGCTCGCCACATGATGCGGCGCCCAAAGCAGCGAGTCGTACCAGCTATCAATCGGGTCCTTCGACCACCACTCCAAATCCGCCGGCATAGGCTGATGCAGCACAATCGCATTCCACAGGTTCACGCCCAGGTCCAGCCCAGTCACCGTCAACAGTCCCACACAAACCAGCAACTGCCTGCGCAGCCGCGCTCCACAATCAAGAACGTGCTTCAGGAACAGTCCCAACAGCGCCACCAGGCCGAATCCTGACCACACACAGCCCGCAATAAACACGGCGCGCACTGACAGGCCCCACATCTTCGCCACCGCCGCGCACACTACATACCAGTAGTAGTAGTTGCGCATGGTGGCTGTATGTCCAAACCAGTACAGCGAGTTCGCCGGAGGCACGCCCGTACGCAACACCGTCTGCGTCCAGTTCACCCGATAGCTCTGGTCCCAGATCGCCACGTTCATCGACAGGTGCTGGCCGCTCTGCAGGGCCACCCGCGACAGCACGGCCACCGCCACCCACGCCGCCGCCAGCAGCAGCGCCGTCGGGCCCAGCGGCCGCAGGCCAACCACCCATCGCTCGCCCCGTCGCCTGCGCCCGCGCCACTCCCACGCCAGCAGCGCCACACAAGCCGCCGCGTTCGTCCACAGCAGCGCCACCACCGCATTCAACCCGGCAAACCTGCCCACCAGGTACGAGCCAATCGTCGTCACCGCCAGCGACAGCGGCACGCTCCAGAACACCCGCTCCACCAGCGAGCGCCCGCGAAACCCATGCAGATTCGTCAGCCACGCCGTCGCGTAGCCCGTGCACACCAGCGCCGGAACAAACCCCAGAACCCCCAGCAGGCTCTCCCGAATCTGCACCGCTGTTATGTTGGCGCCATCCACCATCATCATGGCCAAAGAAATCCCGACCCCCTCCTCGCATCCACTCCGCCGCGAAACCCCATCATACAGAGCGTTCCGGCAGGTCAGGCCATGCGCGTGGCGGCGCGCAAACGCGCGCACAAACGAAAACGCCAGAGACCTGAATCAGTCCCTGGCGCTTTCCGGGTGTCCTCGTAGTTCGTCGGGTTCAACGCCTTACGGTCGTGCCTGACGATGAATCTTCAATCTTCTTCCGTGCTGCTCTTCCGGCTGGCCGTCAATGTCTCTTCGGAATTCCACCGGATTCTCCTCTGCTTCCCAGCCGCATCGGATCTTCCGCTTTCCTTCTTCCGTTTCGTTGCCGCAAAGGCCGGTTGTGCCGCACCTCCGTCCACTGAACTTTGCATCGTCCTGTCAGGACCGTGGATGAATCTCCGATCTTCGCCTTTGTCCGGGTCTTCGGTTGCCCGTCCACTCAGTCTCCGGCGTCCTTCGAATCCTGCATCTTCCGGCCCAGCGTCGGGTGCTCGCTTCGGCTTCCTTCAAATCTCATCTCTCGGCTGACCGTCGATCTCGCCTTCCGGTTCCTTCCGATCCTCTTCCACGGCTGGGCCGCATCCGATTCCCATCTCTCCCCTTCTTGCTCCATCTCCGCAAAGGCCAAGGGACTACGCTTCGATCTCCCTCGTTGCTTACATCTCCCGCCGGGCTGGAAACATCGTTTCCGATTCCCTAAAGGCTCACCAACTGGTAGAGACTCTGCGCCTGTTCAATCTGTGGAAGCAAGTGCAAAAAACGGATTTATCTGTGGATATCACCACGCATGGTGCAATCCCGTCAAAAATCTTGCGCCCATGCATGGAAGGCCGCTATTCCGCAGGAACCAGGCCCTTTGCAAACATCGCCTTGATGCCGCGCAGCGCCTGCCGTGTCCGCTCCTCGTTCTCAATCAGCGAGAAGCGCACATGCCCGTCGCCGTAGTCGCCAAACCCAATTCCCGGCGACACCGCCACCTTCGCATCCGTCAGCAGCAGCTTTGAGAACTCCAGCGAGCCCAGCTTGCGATACTGCTCCGGAATCTGCGCCCACACAAACATCGTCGCCTTGGGCATCGCCACCGGCCAGCCTGCCTTGTTCAGGCCGTCCACCAGCACGTCGCGGCGCTTCTGGTAGATGCCGCAAATCTCGTGCACGCACTCCTGCGGCCCTTCCAGCGCCAGAATCGACGCCACCTGGATCGGCGTAAACGTGCCGTAGTCAAAGTAGCTCTTCAGCCGCGCCAGCGCATTCACCAGCACCGGATTGCCCACCATGAAGCCCACGCGCCAGCCCGGCATGTTGTAGCTCTTTGACAGCGTGAAGAACTCCACCGCCACGTCCTTCGCGCCCGGCACCTGCAGCACGCTCGGCGGCTTGTAGCCGTCAAACGCGATGTCCGCATACGCCAGGTCGTGGATCAGGTGGAAGCCATACTCGCGCGCCAGTTCCACCAGCCGCGCCAGGAACGGCAAATCCACGCACTCCGTCGTCGGATTCGACGGAAAGTTCACAATCAGCGCCTTGGGCCGTGGCGTCATCCGCGGAATCAGGTCCTCCAGCTGCGCCAGAAACTGCTCGCGATCGTTAATCGGCACGCTCACCACATGCGCGCCCGCAATCACCGGCCCGTAGATGTGAATCGGATAGCTCGGGTTGGGCACCAGCACCGTGTCCCGCGAGTCCAGAATCGCCAGGCACAGGTGCGCAATGCCCTCCTTGGACCCGATGGTGACAATCGCCTCCGTGTCCGGATTCAGGTCCACGTCATAGCGCGTCTTGTACCAGTTGCAGATCGCCTTGCGCAGCCGCGGCAGCCCGCGCGACACCGAGTAGCGATGCGTGACGGGCTTCTGCGCCGCCTCAATCATCTTGTCCACAATGTGCTTCGGCGTGGCCCCGTCCGGGTTGCCCATGCCAAAGTCGATGATGTCCTCTCCGCGCCGGCGCGCAGACACCTTCATCTCGCCGGTAATGTTAAACACATAGGGAGGCAGGCGCTGAATCCGAGAAAACTCTTCCATGGTGACTCCAGTGTAACGCTGCTCCAATTGGGAGCAGAGGCAGACAGGCTAAGCAACCAGCAGGCACTAATGCCCTTGGGTCTGGCGCTCTGAAGTTGGATTGTAGCGATGAGGTGAAACGGACATTAGGCGGCCGAAGCCGCAGCAGCACCCGCCGCGCACGCTCGCACAGAGAGGCGAACGACGTCG
>JAJYBT010000160.1 GCA_021778875.1 Acidobacteriota bacterium
AGAAGACCTGCACCTGGACAGCCTGGGGCGCGTGCAACTGGCAGCGGCGATTGAAGCAAGACTGGGAAGAGCGCCGGAGAACGGGCTTCTGGAAGGCGCGCAGACGCTGGGCGAGCTGCGAAAACTCCTTTCCGGCGAGGCGATGGAGCGGACTGCCGCGCCTGCGAGGGAGGAGAGCGGAGCGGCAGAGGCACTTGAGGTGCGGCCAGGATTTGAGCCGCCTGCGGAGAGAGAAGCGAAACGGATGGCGCAACTGCCAGCGAGGGCCGGGATGGAAATTGGCGCGGCGGCGGAACCGGCGGCGAAACACATCTATCCGCATTGGCCATGGTGGAGGCCGGTGGCGTGGGTGCGGGTGGTGTTTCAGGAATGCGTGGCAAGGCCGCTGGTGTGGCTGATGGCGCATCCCAAGGTTGAACTGGCCGAGGGGCTGATGATTGACGAGCCGATGCTGATTATCTGCAATCACGTGACGACAATGGACGGGCCGCTGGTGGAGTATGCGCTGCCGGGGCCGGTGCGGCGGTGGGTTGCGGCAGCCATGTCCGGGGAGATGCTGGATGACTACCGGCATTTTCGCAATACGAACTGGGAGTCGGGGGCAAGGCGGTTTCTGCCGCAAGGGCCGCTGATCTGGTTTCTTCTGACGGCACTGTACAACGTGTTTCCGTTGCCCCGGCGGCGGCAGTTCCAGCGGAGCTTTCAGCATGCGGGCGAGGCGCTGGACCGGGGGTATCACGTGCTGGTGTTTCCCGAGGGAACACGTTCGGCGACGGGTGAGCTGGCGCAGTTTCGGTCGGGGATCGGGATATTGACGAAGCAGTCAGGGACGGCGGTGTTGCCGGTGGCGATTGTGGGCCTGGGCCCGCTGAAGAGGGGCGAGAAGCACTGGTTCCGCGCGGGGACCATCACGGTGCGGGTGGGCAGGCCGGTGCGGTTTGCGCCCGAAGAGAGCGAGGCGTCGATTACAGCGCGGCTGCATGCGGAGGTGGAACGGCTGCTGAAGGGATGAGGCGCACTTCCCTTGCCCGCTTCACTGAATCGGGTACACTGAATCTGCCCCACCCAAATGCCGGGATGGCGGAACTGGCAGACGCAGCGGACTCAAAATCCGCCGACCCTTGCGGTCATGGGGGTTCGACCCCCCCTCCCGGCACCAGCAATATGTAATTCATTCAAAACAAATTAGCTGAATACTCGAAGTGTCCGTGTGTGTAATACGTGTGTAGACCACCTTCATCTTATAGATAATGGTTTGCTTACTTCATTCACTAAAAACTTGGGGCGATTAGTTTATTTTCCTTCTGGCCGCTTATCTAAACCTTTTTCCGCGAGGATTGCCGCCAAGTCATCGACATGAAGGCAGTCCACCATGCAAGCCCCATCATTGGTCGGCTGAACTGGCGCGATATTGCCATTGCAATAATCATTCCCAGGCGTCGCGCTATGAAGAACGCCAAACGATACGACGGTGCCTCCGTTCAACTTAACAATCTTGTCTCCGTTCTGCGCTTCTCTGCCATTTCGATAGTGCATAGATGATTCGTTTTGTACCCCAAGTTTTCAAAGGACGACGAATGATTCGCCGATGGGAAAGGGCGACCAAATTTACGGGGCGGTTCCTGAGTCATTTCACGCTAGCAGATTAGTCGCCACCGCCAAGCTATCCCCATCAACGAATCACAAATTCACTAAACCACATTGGCCGGGAATTGCAAGCTGCCGTGAACTATTCCCATGAGTATATGAACTGGAGAACTCCACGCATCTTAACTAAGACATCTAGGGCATTAGAGAGAGTTGTTGGCTTTTCGTGCAGGACGTCATCAGCGGCATCAGCTACTTCGCGAGCAAGCTGTTGATGCGCTTTGTCAATCACGCCGCCAGTTTGGGCCTCGACTAATAAATCGTTCATCGCGACAAATGTCCTAGTCGATTGATAGCCCATCCCCTCCTTTAGAGCTTGTTCGACAGCAGCGCGACTGAGTGCAACCGAGGCCTGTGGCAGTCCGAGGATATAGGTGCGCACCGCCTCACGTAGGTACCCGTTCGTAATTTTGGACGGGATCGTCGCGCATTTCATTTGAGATAGCTCCAAGGTGCGCTGGACATATCCGGAAACTTCATCGATGACATCCCGCGTGTAGCGTTCATCAAGAAACTCCTCAATAATCTCACGCTCGTTTTCAATACATTTTTCGAGGAAATCCAATTTGTTGTCCATAATCGTCTCTCGTGCTTTGACCAAGTGGTCCACTATGACGTTAATGAGTTCGCGCGCGCGTGCAGATTCAGCCCGCTCCTGCTTTGTCAATCTGAAATCATGATCAACTGTCTCGATGAAAGCTTTGACTTTCTCAGATAACATCAACTCAATTTCCATATGTGACTTCCCTCCGCCCTTCGGGGGAATGATACATGCTCATATTCATGGCTTCAAAAATCCACAAGAAAGAAAAGTCCGTGTGTGTAATACGTGTGTGGATACCGCGATTCGTGCTGTTCCTGCGATTCGAGCGGTATTGAAAAATGAATAACTTACATAGAATCAGTGGGGCTTAGAAATTCGCCCCCCCTCCCGGCACCAGGCATCAGGTGGATCTTGGGCTTTCCCCAGAAAAAAATTTGATGGCGCATCGAAGAGCAGGCGGATTCTATTGTGTGCTTGCACGCAAACCTGCCCTGCCGGCTTGACGCGGTGCTCAGAAGCGGATGTGGCGGGGCTTGAGGTGCAGGGACAGGCCGACGTTGTAGGACATTTCGTCGATGCCCGGATTGTTGGGCACCAGAAACGCATTGGAGAAATGAAAGTCGCTGATGCCGGTGCGGATGTCCCATCTGTCATTCAAGCGAAATTGCATGCCGATGCTTTGTTGCAGGGTGAAGTCCTCGTAGGAAGCGTATTCGGACAATGCCTTCTTGTTGAATCCGACCATGCCGGCCTTGATGAGGTAATAGGGCTTCCACCGCTTGCCATTGCGCCAGATCATGCGCAGGCCGATGGGCGAAACGCCGAAGCCTGCAACGGTCTTGTGGGCTGTGCTCAATGGATCGCCGAAGACGTCTGTTTTGGCTGGTTGGCGCAGGATGACAACGGGAAGAATCTCGGCGACGTAATCCATATCCGCTCCGATGAACCTGCCCCAGGAATGGCGATCGTACTCAACGCCTGCGAGGTTGAGATAGCTCCACCACGAGTACGCGAAGATGTGAAAGTGACCGAAGGAGTTCAGGGTTTCATAGATCAGCTCGCTTTCAACCGGCGGCTGATCGCCTTGGATGGCCGCGTTGGCAAGGCTGCCGGGATGCGCGAGACGTGGGGTCCAGACGAGGCCGGTGGTGAGGCGCGCGAAATATGTGGGAAGGCCCGGAATGCGGTAGGGCACCGGATCAGATCGGCTCTGGATCAAGGCAAAATTCGTGTGCTGCATGTTAGCTTCCACGCGGATGGCGAGATGGCGGCTGATGGGTGTATCCACGCCGCCACCGAGCAGAACGGCAAAGGATGCGGTACCGCCCGGGGCTCCTCCGGGGCCCCAGTTGCGATTTAAGCCGATATCCCCGAAGAGCGCATGCGCGTAGAGCAGCTCGCGCCTAAACGTGTGTTCGTACTGGGCTCCGCCCATGATGGCAAGCGCATGCTGCGGAGCGCCGACGTTGCTTCCGTTGAAGCCAGAGACATCGACTTTGAACCGCAGGTGACGCCAGGCTGGCAGGGCCACGGCTGCATCCCATCCGGTCAGGGGAGAGCGCGAACCGGGGGTTCCGTTGAAGGAGTTTGAAATAAAGCTGCCGCCGGCGAAGACCTGGTAGGGCGCGCCTGCTTCGTCTTGAGCAGTCATAACCATGGGCAGCAAAAGCAGCGCGAGCACTGGGCATTGGGAAAGTCGCATTAGCACCTTGTTGGCTTACGGAGTCTACCATCGTAACGGAATAGGCCGGTGAGAGATAACCCGCTTGCTATGGGAGGCGATGTCTGCTGCGAAGGTTGCACCGCTGACTTCAGGCAGGGAGAGGACGGTAGTAGCAGCTGCCGCCGCTGAGGACGGGCGTCCAGAGCGAAAGATCGGCGGGCTGTTCGGCGGAGCCGAGAAGCAGGACGCCGTCAGGGGCGAGGAGGCCGTGCATGCCAGCAAGCAGAGCGAGGCGCGCCTGCTGCGCGAAGTAGAGCATGACGTTGCGCAGCAGGATGACGTCAAAGCGCTCATGGAACGGGAGCGGCGCGACGCAGAGGTTGGCCTGCCGGAAGTGGCAGAGACGGCGCAACTCGGGTTTGGCAATCCAGTCGTCGTCGTGGCAGTCGAAATAGCGAACGATGAAGCGTGCGGGCAGGCCACGATTGATTTCAATGCGGTGGTAGAGGCCCTGGCGCGCGCGCTGGACGACCTCGGAGGCAATGTCAGTGCCTTCGATGCGGATATTCCATGAGGCAAGAAGCGGGAAATGCTCGCGGATGAGGATCGCGAGGCTGTACGCCTCCTGGCCTGTGGAGCAGGCGGCGGACCAGAAGCGAAGGCTGCGCGAGAGGCGACGCGCCTCGATGAGCCTGGGAAGCAACTCGGAGCGCAGCAGCTCAAAGGGACGGCTGTCGCGGAAGAAGCTGGTTTCGTTGATGGTCATGGCTTCGGCGATGGCGCGCTCGAGGAGCGGATCTTTGCTGCGGCGCAGGTGATGGACAAGCCGCTGGACGCTGTTGATGCCATGGATGCGCAACAGATGCGCGAGGCGCGCGTCGAAGAGGTAATCGCGCGAGGGGTCGAGAACATTCTGCGAGTGGTTGAAGACGATCTGGCGCAGGAAGGCGTAGTCCGCGCTGGGGCCGGCGGACATGGCTACACAACCGCCTGGCGGGTGTCGCGGGTTTCGCACTGGCTTCGGGAGACGAGCCGGAGAATCTCCGGCGCGATGGCGGGAAGCGGGAGCACGCGATGCGCGAGGCCCGCGGCAGAGACCGCGCCGGGCATGCCCCATATGGTGCTGGTTTGGCGATCCTGGGCAAGAACGGCGCCGCCATGCGCACGGATGGCGCGACATCCTGCGAGCCCGTCTGAGCCCATGCCGGTAAGAACGACGGCGAGAACGCCTGCTCCGAAGGCGGCGGCGGCGCTGCGGAAGAGCACATCGACGGCGGGGCGACAGTGGTTTTCCGGCGGGGTCTGGGTGAGGTGAAGTGTTGGGAACTGGCCTGCCAGAGCGGCGGAATGCACCTGAAGGTGCCAGTTGCCTCGGGCGATGTGGATGACACCGGGGCATACGCTTTCTCCCTGGGCAGCTTCGCGCACGCGCATGCGGCAGCACTCGGCGAGGCGCTCAGCGAGCAGCCGGGTGAATAACTCGGGCATGTGCTGGACGACCAGCACGGGAATCGGAAAGCTTGCGGGCAGCGTGGGCAGCAGGACATCAAGGGCAGCCGGGCCGCCGGTGGAAACGCCGATGACGAGCACTGACGGCGCGGGCGAGCAGGGCTGCGCAAGCGGCGAAGCATGCACTACGGAAGGCCAGGACGGCACAGGCGTCTGAAGCGGAGCAGGAGAAAAGGCCGGCTGCTCCAGCACTGCGCCGGTAAGGGCGTGAATGCGCGGAAGAAGCTCGCGGGAGAGCTCGTGGAAGGCGGCTTCGCGGCCGTCCTGCCCGGCGGGCTTGGCGACGTAGTCCGATGCGCCGCCGGCAAGGGCCTCGATGGTGACGCGGGCCCCGCGCTGGGTGAGCGAGCTGCACACGACGACCGGCATCGTGTGACCGCGGGCGCGCAACTGTCTCAGGGTGGCAAGGCCGTCCATGACGGGCATTTCCACGTCGAGCACCACGAGGTCGGGGCGGAGGCTGTCGAGGATTCCCAGGGCCGACTGCCCGTCGGCGGCCGTGCCTGCAACTTCGAGCGCGGGGTCGGCGATGACGACGGAGCGCAGCAGGCTGCGCATAACGGCGGAGTCGTCCACGATGAGAATGCGGGCGCGCCGGACGTGGGGCATGGTTCAGTTCTCCACCAGGTCGAGCATGGCCAGTTTCTCGGTGAGCGCTTCATCGTCAAAGGGCTTCATGAGGTATTCGTCTGCGCCGGCTTCGAGCGCGCGCAGGATGCATTCCTTTTCGGCCTCGGTGGTGACCATGACGACCCGGACGGAGGTGAAGCCGCTGGCGCGCATGCACTGGAGCATCTCGAAGCCGTTCATGACGGGCATATTCCAATCGACCAGGGCGAACTGGAAGGGGCCGGCGGAGCGGAGCAGGTCGAGTCCGGTCTGGCCGTCGGCGGCCTCTTCGCACTCGATACCCATCTCTTCAAGGAGGCCGCGGAGATAGCCGCGCACGAACCGGGAGTCATCGACAATGAGGGCACGCATGGGGTCTGCCTTCCGTTATGCAGCGCGGGCCGCGCCCAGGCGTATGGGATCAAGACGCTCGGG
>JAJYBT010000161.1 GCA_021778875.1 Acidobacteriota bacterium
AGGATGACCGTGGGCGGCACGGCAACGCCGAGCTTGGCCGCAAGGGTGTAGTTGAAGAACTTGTCGTCTGCGGACCACCAGAAGGGGTTGTTGAGAACCATGGTTCCGTTCAGCGCAGCGTGCTTGAGAAAGGCACGATAGAAGGGGACGTCGTGCGAAATGCGGTCAAGAATGACGGCATACGGCAGCGGATTGGCAAGCTGCACCGCACCAGTCTGAACAAATTCCGCCTGGATCCCCTCAACGTTGCGGGCATTGATGTGCTCGACGAGTGCGCCGGGAAAGCTGTTCTCCATCCCGAACAGAACGCCAATCTTTTTCATGCGCATCCCTCCGTAAAACAAGTCTAGGGTAGTTGCCCCGCGCACAGGCTACTTCGCCTTGGCGGGCGGCACGTATCCAGTCAGGCAACGGGTGCGTCAAGGTCACAGGTAGTGCTGCAGCATCCGTTGCCAGGTAGGCCAGTCATGAGAGTTCTGCGACTCCCAGATGTAGAGTTGGTGGGGAATCTCTTTGGCACTGAAGACACGACCAAGATTTTGATTCTGCGCAAGGCAGTGATCGTCCCACCCGGTGGCGAGGACGTAGCGATTCCGACGATAGCGCTCAAGATACCAGGGGTCGTTCAGGTTGGGCAGGTAGTGCGTGGGAAGGTTGTAGTAGCAGTCCTTGTCGTAGTAGCCGCCGAGGAAGCCGGAGAGGTCGAAGGCGCCGGACATGGACAGCATGCCCGTAAACACATCCGGGTGGCGCAGTGCGATGTTGGCAGCGTGATAACCACCAAAGCTGCAGCCAAGAGCGACCAGTTGCGCATCGCGATTGCGGCGGCGAACAAAGGGCACAACCTCATGCAGCAGGTAGCTCTCGTACTGCATGTGGCGAGCAATGCGGGTGCGCGGGGCAACGTTGCGGTTGTACCAACTCTCCATGTCAACAGAGTCCGCGCAGAAGAGCTGAAGCTGGCCGGAGTCAAGGCGGCCGGCAAGCGATGCGACCATGCCGCGATCCTCAAACTCGTAGAAGCGCCCGCCGGAGGTGGGAAAAGCGAGCGCGGGCAACCCGGCATGGCCGAAGACGAGGAGTTCCATGGATCGGCCCAGGCGGGGAGACTGCCACTGGTGATATTCACGAACCATGACGCTCTCCGCGGCCATGTGCGCCGGTCGATGAAATCTGCGGAGACATTCTCTTTAAGCTGTTGATAATAATGATCATCACTAGATCCAACGCCGCGCAAAATGGGAGAACCGGCAGTTTCCTGATACTGTAACAGCCCCGGGCGACGGCGGGGGACCGGCAATTTGCCGGGAGATGCAAAGCCAGTGGCAAAAAGCGGCTGGTAGATCTGCGGAAAACCTCAATTTTGGAGCATAACCGGGGCACACAAAGTGAGATGAGCCGGACAGCTTGGGTGCGACCATGTTTCCGAGGAGTTCCAGCAAATTAAGTCTTCTGGGAGCAGCATCTTCGATTTAGCAGGGCCAAACGCGCTGTAAGCCGGGTGAAATAGCCTGCGACCAGGTAAATTCACTCGGAAGTCGACGCAGGAAACTTGCTCCGGCGTTCAGTTTCGGCGATACTTAGGTGTTGTGTCTTGTGCGGCTGGGCGCATTCGTCTGGCCTGAATGAGTCGAGGCGCGCTGAAGCAAATAAGCCGCCGGCCGGGAAGATCCCCTGAGACCGCAACAGAGCATTGGAATCTGAAAGGAACTGTATCGCCGTGGTGATGATTCGTTTGGCGCGCGTTGGCGCCCGCAAGCAGCCCTACTACCGCATTGTTGTGATTGAGAAGGATCGCGCGCGCAATGGCCGTTCGATTGAGGTAGTTGGCACGTATAACCCCCGCACCAATCCGGCCTCTGTGGACCTGAAGCACGAACGGATTGTATATTGGCGCAGCGTGGGTGCCCAGTTCTCGCCGACGGTGGCAAAGCTGGTGGCAAAGAACCCGGCTGCGGCTCCTGCCGCGGTCTAATCCCCTTCCCGTTCCCCCCTGGGAGCGATTACAGATCTCTGGCCACCGTTGAGACAGATGCTGACGGGGGCCAGAACCTGTGCTACTATTCGCGCACCGATCCAAGTAAGTCTGATTGGATGTAGACGGTCAGGGGCAAGTGCATGACCCAAGTTGATATGGTCGCAGTAGATGAACTGGTTCGCGAAATAGCGCGGGCCCTGGTTGATGAACCGGCAGCCGTAGAAGTGCAGTCCGTGGACCGGGACGATAATACCGTTCTCAAGCTAAGGGTTGCGCCGCAGGATGTTGGCAAAGTCATCGGTAAGCAGGGGCGCACTGCGCGCTCCGTGCGCACCATTCTGGGTGCCGTGAGCATGAAGCTGCATCACCGCTACACGCTCGACATCCTGGAAGAGGACGACAAGCCTTAAGCTACGGAACGGACGCGAGCCGGCAACTGCCGGAGGGGAAGATGACCCAACCGGAAGAGTGGGCTTGGCTTGCGCGCATTCGGCGCACACAGGGACGCAAAGGCGAGGTCTTCGCCGAGATTTTGACAGATTTTCCTGAGAAATTTGCCGAACGGCGAAGGCTATGGCTCATTGCCGAGGGCTCTTCGGCGGCAGCCGAACGGACCAAAGTTGATTTGTTGCCACAAGAGGTTGAGCTCACATCCCACTGGTTGCACAAGGGTGGCGTTGTGCTGCACTTCGCCGGCGTGAACACCATCTCGGACGCAGAAGCTCTTGCAGGACGAGTAGTGGCGATTCCAAGGGCGGAGCGAACTACGCTAGGCGTAGATGAAGCCTACGTTGGCGACCTGATTGGGTGCACGCTGGTGGATGTGTCCGGTGCTAACCCGGTGGATGTGGGCGAGATTGTGGATGTGGACCGGGAGGCTGGTCCGGTTGCCCTGCTGGTGGTGCGCGGCGCCCAGGGAGAAGTGTTGATTCCCTTTGCCAAGAGCTACCTGAAGAACCTGAATGTGAGCGCAAAGCGGGTGGAGATGGCCCTGCCTGAAGGGCTTGTTGACCTGAACGCGCCGGGTTCGGGCAACGCCTGAGATTCAGAGTGATTGAACGCCGATGAGCTTGCGCTTTGACATCGTGACCATCTTTCCGGGACTGTTTGCCGGGATTTTTGACCATGGGATTGTGCGCCGGGCGCAGGCCGAAGGGCTGGTGACCGTTGGCGTGCACGACCTGCGCGCCTTTACCCACGACCGGCACCGCACGGTGGATGATCGGCCGTTTGGCGGCGGCGAGGGCATGGTGCTAAAGCCGGAACCGCTGGCTGAAGCGCTGGGATCGCTGGAAATCGCAAAAAAGACAGAGAGGATGCAGGCCGGGAGCCCAGGGCGGACGCGGGTGATTCTGCTTTCGGCCCAGGGCAAGCCGTTTACGCAGCAGGTGGCGCGTGAACTGGCAGGGCTGGAACGGATGGTGCTGATCTGCGGACGCTATGAAGGCGTGGACGAGCGGATCAACGATCTGTATTGCGACATGGAACTCTCCATTGGCGACTATGTGCTGAGCGGGGGTGAGCTGGCCGCCGCGGTGGTGGTGGATGCGGTGATGCGGCTGGTTCCGGGCGTGCTGGGCAATGAGGCGTCAGGGGAGTTCGAGAGCTTTGGCGCGGCGGACGCCGAGATTACAACGGATGAGCAGGGCGTACCGCGCTCCCAGCACGGAGCAGGCGGACTGCTGGACTATCCGCACTACACGCGGCCGGCGGAGTTTGAGGGTCTGCGCGCGCCGGAGGTTCTGCTGAATGGAGACCACCGGCAGATTCGCCGCTGGCGCCGTGAGCAGCAACTGCGCAAGACAATGATGAACCGGCCGGACCTGCTGGAACAGGCCCAGTTGAGCCGCGAAGACGAGAAGATCCTGGGCGCAATTCGCGAGGAAGCTCGCAGCAAAACAGAGACGTAAGAGATCGCCAGTCCAGAATTAGGCGCGAAGGGCGATTGTCTGTTAAACTTAAGGTTCTGAGTTCAACAGCAGGAAACTACCATGTCCATTCATCCCGTAATGCAGCGCCTGGCCGACAAGCTGAAGCGCACCGATCTCCCCGAGTTCGTCCCTGGTGACCAGGTTCGCGTCCAGGTCAAGATCAAGGAAGGCGACAAAGAGCGTTTGCAGGCCTTTGAGGGTCTGGTAATCGCCATTAACCGCGGCCCCCAGGGCACGTTTACCGTGCGCAAGATGAGCTTTGGCCAGGGTGTGGAGCGTATCTTCCCCTTCAACTCCAAAGTCGTCGACAAGGTCGAGAAAATTCGCAGCTACAAGGTGCGTCGCGCCAAGCTGTTCTACATTCGCGGACTGCGCGGCAAGGCTGCCCGTCTTAAGGAAGTGGATCGGCTGACCGCCAAGGCATAGCCTTTCTCAACTGTTTTTGTCACGAGCCCCCGGCCCACGCGGCTGGGGGCTCGTGATTTTTTATACTGGAGAACATGGCCAAGCCTACGGATTGCGGATGGACGCTGGAGGAAGCCGCACGCAAGTGCGGCGCATTGCGCATTGCGGGGCTGGACGAAGTGGGGCGCGGGCCGCTCTTTGGGCCGGTGGTAGCGGCTGCGGTGATTCTGCCGCGCGGTTGCAGCCTGCCGGGACTGACCGACTCAAAGAAGCTGAGCGAAAAGAAACGCAACGAGCTGGATATAGAGATTCGCGCGAACGCCGTGGCGTGGGCGATTGCCTTGGTGGACGCAGAAACAATTGACCGCATTAACATCCGGCAGGCCTCGCTGCTGGCCATGCGGCGCGCGGTAGAACAACTGGCCCTAAGCCCGGATTACTTGCTGATTGACGGGCGCGACACAATCGACTGGCCATGCCCGCAACAGGCAGTGATTCAGGGCGACGGCACGAGCCTCTCCATTGCCGCGGCAAGCGTGCTTGCCAAGGTATATCGCGACAGGCTTTTGGTGGAGTTGGACCGGGAGTTTCCCGGTTATGGACTCGCACAGCATAAGGGGTATCCGTGCCCGGCCCACAGAGAGGCTCTGGCGCGGCTTGGGCCCACTCCCATGCACCGCAAAAGCTATCAGCCGGTGGCACAATCGGCGTTACAATTCCCTGAGCTTTAATTGAAAGCCCGTGGAGACTCGCCGTGATGCGGCTCCGATGGATTGCGTTCGTCTGCGTGGGGGCTCTGGGACTGGTGGCGTGTGACCGGCCCCGACCCAAGAAGCCGGATCCTACTCTTGGGCGAGTGACCGGGCTTGTGCTATGCGCAGATACAGGCAAGCCAGCTCGCTTTGCAGAAGTAATACTCACAAAAGTCCCCGTGGAAAACGAGGACCCCTCTGACATAGTTTCCCCTTTGATCGACAGTGAAAAAGCGGTAACGGGCCTTGAGGGCCGCTTCACAATGGAAGCGGTAAAGCCGGGACGTTACTTTGCATTCGCAACGTTGGATGGATATCTGGATCCGTTTCGCGGGCTGGATGTAAGCCGGCTGGAGAAGCTGGAGAGCGACAAAGAACGTGCCTTGGACGCGCTGAAGCAGTGGAAGGCAAACCTTGTTGACGTGTCTGTTGCGGCACACCGTACGACGGTCGTAACAATTGACATAGAACCCGCTGCGGAGATTGAGGGTACGGTAACGTTTGACGATGGCAGCCCGGCAATTGGCGTGCATTTTGAGCTGTTGCGCAAGACCGCAGACCACAACTGGTCGAGTGTAGGTTTAGGACGAGTGGAGGGATGGTCGCTTCCAGAAGTGAGCGATCGCCATGGGCACTACCGGCTGGAGAACCTGGTTGGCGGGGAATACATTGTGTGTGCTCTGATGCCCCCGGACTGGGAGGACGATGCGCCTCGCGTCTGTACAGGAAACGTATTTCGTCAACGCGACGCACGTATTATCCGGGTAGAGAGCGCAGGAGTCGCACAAGGAGTGGACATCGTCATTCCACTGACAGGGATGCATAGGGTTTCCGGAACAGTGAGAGCCTTGATCGACGATCATCCGATGCACGATGGCGTGGTCCAACTGCTGTATGCGGACGACGGAGAGAAGACCCGCGAAACAGTACTGGATGCCGATGGCTACTACCAGTTCCGTTACGTGCCAAGCGGGGAGTACGTCGTGCGGGTAACGCATGTTTCAGAAATCGATCCCAATAGCCCGGAGGACCCGCAGACGCGAGAAAAGAGCCGGATCCTATATGCCGATAAAGAGACCCCACTAAGTGTCGCGACGGACATGCAGAGCGTGGATTTTGCACTGACTGAGGCCAAGCCTTCCACCGTGGAAGAAAAACACTAGAGCCGCGGATGAAGCCGGGCCGCTCAGGCTGCTGCGGTCACCTTGCGGCGCTGTGCTAAGGCGAGCACGGGGCGGGCAAGCAGGAGAATCGCCAGCACAATGGTGATGGTCACGGGTGTGAGCACGCCGGGCTTGACCTGCCA
>JAJYBT010000162.1 GCA_021778875.1 Acidobacteriota bacterium
GACGGCCGGCCTTGCGCCGCTGCTGTTGGCGGGCATTGGCGACACAATCCGCGTGAGCCTGACGCCGAAGCCGGGCGGCGACCGCACGGAAGAGGTGCTGGCGGCGCAGCAGATTCTGCAGTCGCTTTCGATTCGCAGCTTTATGCCGCAGGTGACGAGCTGCCCCGGCTGCGGACGCACGACGAGTACGTATTTTCAGGAACTGGCCGAGCAGATTCAAAACTACCTGCGCACGTCCATGCCGGAGTGGCGGAAAAAGTACGCTGGCGTGGAAGAGCTGAAGCTGGCCGTGATGGGCTGCGTGGTCAACGGCCCCGGCGAATCGAAGCACGCCAACCTGGGCATCAGCCTGCCGGGCACGTTCGAGGAGCCGAAGGCCCCGGTTTATGTGGATGGCAAGCTGTATACCACGCTTCGCGGCGACACGATTGTGGCGGAGTTCAAGCAGATTCTGGACAACTACGTGGAGAGCCACTACGGCGAGGGCGCGAAGAGCGGCGAGCTGGTGGGAGCGCGGTAAGCGCGCTCTGCTACCCAGCGCTACTGAAACTTCCCTTCCCGCACAGGGCTGGATTAGTCTCAAGGCAGTTTATAGGGAAGACTTCCTGATGCGTTGGACTGCGTGGATTGCGCTCCTTGGGATTGCTGCGGCTGCTCCGCTGGGCTGGGCCGGCAAGCAGAAGCCATGCGTCAGCGCCGACCAGGCCACGAAGCTGGTGAACAAGGACGTCTGCGTCACGGCGCACATCTACAACGTGGTGGAGCTTCCCGACGGCACGCGCTACCTGGACGTCTGCTCGCCGGACACGCCGGATGCCGAATGCCGGTTTACCATCATCAATCCCTGGGAGGATCGCGAAGATGTGGGCGACCTGCGCAAGTTCCGCGATATGGATGTGCATGTGCGCGGCATCGTCAAGCCGATGCACGGACGCGCGGGGCTTGTGCTGAACCATGTGCGGCAGTTCTACGGCGGGCCGCCGAAGTTCGCGCCGAACCCACGGCTGCTGCATGGCTTTGCAGGCGACCAGGAACGCCCACCCGTGAGCGACCCGAACCTGCGCAGCTCCGGCGGGCATCGCAGCTTTATGAGCGGGCGGCAGCAGGAGTCGATACCCGCGAAGTCTGCGAAGTAACGGGCTACCACCCAGAACCGACATTGCGGCGCAATTCGTCGAGAGAATAACGCGTGCCGCGCCAGTCCACGCCATTGCGGAGCAATGCGAGAACCATGGAACGCACAAAGGCGAAGGTCACCAGCGCCGCAGCGGGCGCGAAGAAGACCGCCATCCAGGGCGAAACCTGCGTGACGCGGCGGTTTGCGACGTAGACCATGGCGATTCCAAGATAGGCGACCAGCCCCGCGATCAGTGACCACCCGCCCGCCGCCATTGCTGCCAGCGGCCAAACGGCCTGGAGGGCGATACCGGAGGCGGCCAGGAGCGTGACACCGACGCGGAAGCGGTAGATGGCGAAGCCATTTTTCTCCGCGAGCCGCACCACGGCCAGCGGGCCGTTGATCCAGCGGATGCGCGCCAGGCCTGCGCCGATGGCCACGCGCTGCGCAAAGCCGCCGCGCTTGACGCGCCAGCCGAGACGCAGGTCGTCGAGCACCTCCATGCGCAGGCTCTCGAAGCCGCCCAGCTGCGTGTAGACTTCGCGCCGGATGAGGTTGAAGCCGCCGACGCCGATAAAGTCCCGGGCGCGGGGGTCGGCGACTTTCCAGAGGCGAACCGTCCACTGCGCCAGCACCTGCATGGCGGCCACTAAAGCGCGTTCGCCGGTTGACTTGAGGATGAGCGAAGGCACCAGCACCAGATGATCGGCGCGGGTTGTGAGTGCCTGGCGCAGAGCGAGTTCGAGCGCATTCGGGTGGAACAGGACATCTCCGTCAGTAAACAGGATCCATGGGGCGGCGGCCTGTTGCGCGGCCAGAGCCATGGCATGCGGCTTGCCAATCCAGCCTGCGGGCAGCTCACGCACGTGCAGCACTTTGAGAGAGTGCGTGAAGCCCAGCGTCACTGCTTCCACTGCAATCGCCTCCATGCGCTCGCCGGTACGGTCGGTGGAGCGGTCGTCGACGGCGATAATTTGCAGGCGTACAGCGGTGGAGGCCAGCAGCGACCGTAGCGTGTTTTCGATTGCGGCTTCTTCGTTGCGCGCGGGCACAATGACGGTGATGTGCGGTCCGTCGCCGGGCGGCAAAGGCGGCAGGCCTGCGCCACCGCGCGCGAGGTCAGGCAGGCGCGCCAGGCCGGGCAGCGAGGTCAGGGCCTGCCATATCCATCCCAACGCCAAAAGCCAACTGAGGAAGAGGACGGCATGAGCCGCCGTGCCTGCCGGAACCATATGCCCAGTATGACGGAAAGAGCAGGCTTGCGGGCTGGCTGTGGCGCGGTCCTTTTGCCATCGTCAAAAGCCGGATTGCGGGGCTTCCTCAAGCGGCGGAGCGAAACGCGCACCGGCCAAGAGAATGACGCAGGAGACAACGAGAGCGATGAGCGTTGCGCCCAGGCCGAAGCGCAGGCTCTTCTCGCGGTCAGAGATGGCGCCGATAATCTGCGGCGAAAAGGAGTCGCCGAAGAAATGGATGCAGAACAAGTTGAGCGAGACGGCTGTAGCCCGCACGGGCGCGGAAACCGAATTGACGATGGCGGCGTTGAGCGGGCCGGTGTTGAGGAAGAGGAAGAATTCAGCGGCAAAGAGCGTGGGCAGTTCCCATGACGGCGGGCCGAAAAAGACGAGCGCGCCGCAAGGCAGAGTGAGCACGACACTCCAGAACGAGACGAGATAGAGCGCGCGGTGATTGGTGCGGAGCCAGCGCTGCGCCAGCCATCCGCCAATGAGTGTTCCGGCAATGCCATCAATCACGGTGATGGCGCCGACGGCGAGGCTGGCATTGCTGACGGACAACCCGGCGGAGCGATGCAGGAAGGTGGGCACCCAGGCCGAGATGCCGCCCATGGCAAAGGTGAGTGTCGCCAGGCCAAAGGTGGCGGTGAGAAAAGCTGGGTTGCGGAAGAGTCCCGTGACGGTGGCGCGGTCTGCGGTGGCGCTTATGCGGTCACAGGCGCCGCGCTCCGGCTCGTGGCCCAGCCAGGCGTAGAGAGCGGCAATGGCCAGGCCCGGAATGGCGCAAAGGAAGAAGGGCGCTCGCCATCCCCAGAGGGTTCCGAGTTGCCCGCCGGCAAGGTAGCCGAGCGCCGCTCCGACGGGAATGGCCAGATAAAAGAGAGACAGGATGCGATTGCGGTCGCGTGCGGGGTAGAAGTCCGCCAGCACGGCGGGCGCGAAGATGCCGAAGGTGGCCTCGCCGACTCCGACGAGCGCGTGGCGGATGTAGAGGGTCCAGTAGTCATGGACCCATGCGGTGCCGAGCGTGGCCAGACTCCACAGAATGGCGCCAAAGAGAATGAGAGGCTTGCGGGAGAAGCGGTCGCCCAGCCATCCGGTGAGCGGCGCGACGAGCATGTAGGTCACAAAGAGGGCGGTGGTCAACGCGCCCATCTGCTGGTCGTTGGAGTGGAACTCGCGCTGGATGAGCGGCTGCGCGCCGGGCAGGATGTAGCGGTCAATATAGTTGAGCAGGTTGAGGCCGAGGAGCAGCACAAACGTTCCCAGCGCGGGGCTGATGTAGGCGCGAACAGGCTGGGTTGACGTAGGCAAGCGGTTTAGATCCTGAACAAAAAAGGCGAGGACTCACGAATATCACACCGGAGCGGGAGCCGCCCAATGCCGGGTGCGGCGACGAGCAGCGCTCAGGCTTCAGGGCGTGGCCAGCGCGCCTCAACCGTGGTGCCGATGCCGCCGCGCGGGCGGAACTCGCCGCGCACCACGGCCCAGACCGGATTGCAGGCCTTGACCACGTCTTCGAGAACCTGGTTGACAATGTTTTCCTGGAAGATGCCCAGGTTGCGGTAGCTGAAGAGGTACTCCTTGAGCGATTTCAGTTCAAGACAGCGGTGCCTGGGCATGTAGCGTATGGTCAGGACGCCGAAGTCGGGGAGGCCGGTCTTGGGGCAGACCGAGGTCAGTTCCGGGTCGTCAATCACGATTTCGTAGCCTGGGAACTGATTCTGCCAGGTCTCGATGGCAGGAAAGGCAAAGTCCAGACCGGCCTTGGCATGGTCGTCGGTGTAGCGGGGTTCCTGTGACATGGTTCGATTGTACGAGTCCCCTGAGGAGCTGGCCAGAGCAGCGGGCATGCAGGATTTTTCTGATTCCTAAGGGTCTGTTTTTGAGTCTTATATACTGTCTCAGGTTGATTGAATGGCTGAAGCAAGAAAGCAACTGGACCGGCGCTGGCTTTGGCTCGGCGCGGGCATTTTACTTGTCGTGGTTTTTTCCCTGGTGCGCGAGCTTACCCGGCAGCGCCTGCCGGTGCGCATCGCCACCGTCACGCGGGATTCGCTTGCAAGCACCATAAGCACCAATGGGCGCGTGGAGCCGGAGGCGAACTACGAAATCCACAGCCCGATTGCCACCACGGTCAAGGCGGTCTATGTGCAGGCCGGCGACCAGGTGCCAGCTGGAAAGGTCCTGATGGTGCTGGATGACGTGGAGGCACGGGCGCGTGTGGCGGCGGCCGAGAGCGGAGTCAAAACGGCCCAGGCCGGGCTGGATTCCGTGCAGCACCACGGAACCGTGGAGCAGCGGCAGATGGCAGCAGCCGATGTGGCAGGCCGGCGGCTGGACCTCGACCAGGCAAAGCGCGATCTTGAAGCGCTGATCAAGCTGAACTCGACCGGTGCGGCGTCGCAGAGCGAGGTGGCGGCAGCGCGTCAGCGGCTGGAAGCTGCCGAGGCAAGCCTGCATGCGTCGGAGCAGACCGCGCAAAGCCGCTACTCCGCCGCAGACCTGGCGCGCGCGCAGGCTGCGCTTGCCGATGCGGAGGCCGCGCTGACCGCAGCGAATGCGGTGGAGGCGCAAACCACGGTTCGAGCGCCGATTTCCGGCACCGTGTACAGCCTGAACGCTTCGCCAACTGAGTTTGCCGAGAGCGGCAAGCTGCTGCTGGAAATGGCCGACCTGGGCCATGACCGCGTGAGGGCCTACTTCGACGAGCCGGACATCGGACGCCTGGCTGTTGGGCAGCAGATCCTTATCAAGTGGGACGCGAAGCCGGAACTGCTGTGGCATGGACACATCGAACGCACCCCGGTCAGCGTGATGACCTATGGAACGCGCAACGTGGGCGAGGTGCTGGTGGCGATTGACAAAGGCGACGGCACGTTGTTGCCGGACACGAACGTGACGGTGACCGTGACGACATCAAGCCAGTCGGATGTGCTGAATATTCCCCGCGAGGCTCTCTTCTCACAGAGCGGGAAGCCCTATGTGTTCAAGGTCACGGGCAATGAGCTGGTGAAGACTCCGGTAGTAACCGGCACCCTCAACCTGACCCAGGTGGCCATCCTGTCCGGACTCAGCCAAGGGGAACAGGTCGCCACGGGCACAACTTCCGGAGAGCCTTTGCAGGAAGGCATTCCGATCAAGGTCGTGCGGTGAGGAAGGCGCTTGAAGCCGGAATGCTGGCCGCGGCCATGGCCATGGCTGTGCCTGCGCAGGCCGCGCAGGCCGCCCTGACGCAGGCGAATGCCGCGCTGCAATCGGGTGAGGCCGACCTTGCCCTGGCGCTGCTTGTTTCCCTTACCCCATCCGCGGAATCGCACAACCTGGCCTGCCGCGTGCGGCTCACGCTGGAGCAATGGGAAGCGGCGGCCGACGAGTGCGAGCGCGCCGTCAGCCAGGACGGCCAGACCTCCGACTATCACCTTTGGCTGGGACGCGCGCTGGGCGAGAAGGCGGAGCGTGCCTCGTTCCTGAGCGCCTACTCGCTGGCCAAGCGCGTGCGGACGGAGTTTGAAACGGCTGCGCGGCTGAACCCGCGCAATGCCGAGGCGCTTGCCGATCTGGGCGAGTTCTACGACACGGCGCCGGGCATCGTGGGCGGCGGCGACAACAAAGCTCTGGGAGTTGCTTCGCAACTGGACAGCGTGGACCCGGCCCGCGCCCATGAATTGCGCGGACGCATCGCCGAGGGACGCAAGGACTACGCGACGGCTGAGCGGGAATTCAAGCAAGCCATCACCGCGAGCGAGTATCCGGCTTTCCAGTGGATGACCCTGGCCAGCTTCTATCGCCGGCGCACGCGCTGGACTGACCTGGACGCAGCCATGCAGAACGGCGTGAAGGCGGCGGAGCACGACCGGCGTGAAGGCGTGGCGCTCTATGACGGAGCTTCGCTGCTGATTACCGCGAAGAGAAATCCCGAGTTGGCGGCCAAATTGCTGCAGAGCTACCTGGCGGGTTCGTTCAAGTCCGAAGAGGCTCCGGCGTTTGTGGCGCACACCAAGCTTGCGCGACTGAA
>JAJYBT010000163.1 GCA_021778875.1 Acidobacteriota bacterium
TTCTCGCTGCGGCAATCACAGATCGAGGTCGAAAGCGGCCGTCCAACGAGGATGCCTTCGGTTACTCCGTAGAGGATGGTGTCTATGTCGTCTGTGACGGCATGGGTGGCGCCGCCGCCGGAGAGATCGCCAGTTCCCTCGCCGTGGATGAAATGCTGCGGCTCCTCACTGGCCGCTCCCAGAATGGGGAAGCCTCTCTGCCGGAACAGGCAGAGCAAGCCATTCTGGCCGCCAACCAGGCCATCTACAGCCGCGCGCAGCGCAATCATCGCCTGAGCGGAATGGGAACGACTCTTGTCGCCCTCCTTGCGCAGGAGCACAACCTTTGGGTGCTCAACATCGGGGACAGCCGCTGCTACCGCCTGCGCCAGGGCCAACTGGAACAGCTCACCCTCGATCACTCCCTGGTAGAGGAGCAGGTGCGCGTGGGCCGCATGACCCGCTCTGAGGCGCTCCGTTCTCCCCTCCGCAACGTCATCACCCGCGCACTCGGTACGCAGTGCCGCGTGACGCCGGACATCTTCGGGCTCGAAGCCGCGCCAGGCGATCTTTACCTGCTCTGCTCCGATGGCCTGACCCGCGAACTGCCCGATTCCGTCCTCCAGTCGATGCTCACTGCCAGCGGGCCGCTCGAAGAGATGTGCGCCGGACTCATCAACGCCGCCAAGAAAGCCGGTGGCCACGACAACATCACCTGCCTGCTGGTCCGCGTGCAGGACTGAACGCACTTCGGTCATTGGCAAACGCGCCCAATCCCCGCATCTCCGCGCAAACACCGTAAGTGCAGCAATGCTCTTCTTTCAGCACCGCACTGTCCACCCCGAGCCTGCCCACCTATTCCCTGCACTTCCTCGTGACACGCATCACGGCAATTTCCCGTCGCTGGTCCCATATTTACCGTGGGGTGAGCCATGAAATTGACCTTAACTGTGATTAAGGCAGATATCGGCTCCGTCGGCGGACACGTCGCTCCCTCCCTGCACCTGCTGGAAACCGTGAAAACCTACATTGGGAAGCGCGCTCCGGGGCTGGTTCTCGACCACTACATCAGCCATACCGGTGATGACATCGCAATCCTCATGACGCATACGCTTGGGGAGAACGATGCCCAGATCCACCAACTCGCATGGGATGCCTTTCGCGCCGGTACCGACGCCGCGCGTCAGGAGGGCCTCTACGGTGCCGGACAGGATCTCCTCAAAGACTCCTTTTCCGGAAACGTAAAGGGCATGGGCCCCGCCGTCGCTGAAATGGAGATCGACGAGCGCACCAGCGAGCCGTTTCTTTTCTTCGCAGCCGACAAGACCGATCCCGGCGCCTTCAACCTGCCGCTCTATCTGGCCTTTGCCGACCCCATGAACACACCGGGCCTCATTCTCTCCCCCAAGATGTCGCTCGGCTATCGCTTCGTCATCATGGACGTGAGCAACACGGCCGGCGACCGCATCATCGAGCTCAACGCACCCGACGATCTGTACGACATTGCCGCGCTGCTCCGCGATCCGGAGCGATTTGTCGTCGAGTCCATCTGGTCGCGCGCCACCGGCGAGCAGGCTGTCGCCGTTGCCACCTCGCGACTCCACAACATTGCCGGCAAGTACACGGGGAAAGACGATCCCGTCATGCTCGTTCGCGTGCAGATGAACTTTCCGGCCACAGGAGAGATTCTTGCGCCCTACGCCATTGGCCACTTTGTTGGTGGCGGCATGCGAGGCTCCCACCAGGTGCCTATCATGCCTGTTGCGCTGAACACCGGCATCAGTTACTTTGATGGGCCTCCCATCGTCAGTTGCGCCGGCTTCTGCAGCCATAACGGACATCTCACCGAGCCCGTGGACAACTTTGCGCATCCGTTCTGGGATCGCGTTCGCAGCCACGTCGCCGACAAGGCCATCGAGATCCGGCGTCAGGGCTTCTCAGGCGCCGCCATGTTGCCGATGAACGAGCTGGAATACACCGGCATTGCAGAAAAGCTCGCTGGCCTCGACAAGCTCTTTCGCATCCGTGAGGCGAAAGCGGAACTCCAGAAGGTATAACCCCTCGCACCCTGCGAAGGCCCGGCCCAGCACACACGCTCACCGGGCCTTCGTTGTGTTTCGCAGCGGATTCCACAAGCATTGCGATGTGGGACAGAGTTGCCGCAAGAGCAGCCTAGGCAGTCATCTCTGCGCCTTTGGCTTCGCGGCCCAGGATGGCGAGGACAGCGAGCGCAACGGCAACCAGGACAACGGTGACGGCGAGGACGTCTGAGTAGCTACCCCAGCGCTCGGCGGCAAGAGCCTGGCCTTTGCCGTTCCAGGAGGTAATGAGGCCGCCGAGTTGATAGGCAAGGCCGGGCGCGGTGGCGCGGACAGGACCGGGAGAGAGTTCCGTGAGGTAGGCTGGCACCACTCCCCATGCGCCCTGAACCATGAACTGCATGAGAATGGCACCCGCGCCGAGGGTCCAAGCAGAGTGGCCGTAAGCATACAGCGGGATGACCGGGATGGAGAGTAGCGCGGCAGCGATAATGGCGCGCTTGCGTCCCCAATGCTCCGAGAGAACGCCGAAGACGAATCCTCCTGCGATGGAGCCTAGACCGTAAAGCACGCCAATCAGGCCCACAGTCTGCGGCGAAAGGTGCATCTGGACCGAAAGAAAGGTGGGATACACGTCCTGCGTGCCATGGGAAAAGCTCATGAAGGCGGTCATGAGAATGACCAGAAAAAAGAACGTGGGCAGAAATTCGGTAATATGCGCCGGGATAAGCGGACCTGTGCGGCGCTCCCGTGGTCTGCGAGCCGATGCGAGCCAGACGGGACTCTCTTCGACTCGGATCTGCACGTAGAGGACAAGCAGGCCCGGAACTGCCCCGAGTAGAAAGAGGCCCCGCCAGCCAATGGCATGGAAGAAGAGCGCGTAGGCGGCAGAGGCAAGGATGGAACCGAGGGCATAGCCCTCCTGCAGGATGCCGGAGAAGGTTCCGCGGCCCTCGCGGGGCAGGCTCTCAAAGGCAAGCGCCGCACCCACTCCCCACTCGCCCCCCATGGCAATGCCGAAGAGCGCTCGGAGGACAAGCAGCACATTCAGCGATGGCGCAAAGGCGCAGGCGGCCTCAATGATGGAGAAGCTGAGAATGTTGGTAATCAGAACAGGGCGGCGGCCATAGCGGTCTGCCAGGAGGCCAAAGATGACGGCGCCGACGGGCCGGAATGCCTGGGTAAGAAAGACCGCACCTAGAATTGCCGAGGGCATGGCCCGGAAATCGGCCGCGATGGCCTTTACGCAGAAGATGAGCAGAAAAAAATCGAGACTGTCGAGCGTCCAACCAAGAAACGAGGCGACGAAAGCATGCCGCTGCGATGAGGTAAGACGCTGGAAGTCGCGAACGAAAGACATTACCGGGAGCATAGCAGACGATGCGGCACGGAATCATTTCGCAATGTGATATAATCGTTGGCCCTCAAGGAGGGGTGGCGATATGGATGGGCAATGCGCGAAATGCTCGGCCAAACTGACGCCGGAGTGGAAGTTCTGCCCCAGTTGCGGCGCCACTGTGGTGCAGACGACTCATGTTGAGGTGCAACACCTGCCGGCAGAGAAGACACCGGTGAAGGGTGCGTTTGGCGGATTGCTGCTGGGTGTGCTGGTCACGCCGATGATGCTGATTGTGGGAACCATGCTGTGCCTGACCGGGCTTGGCGCGTTTGTCGGGGTTCCGATGATTATTGGCGGCGTGCTGGCACCGCTGGTGGGACCAATGATGGGCTTCGGGTCGCTGCGCGGCAAGTGCCCATGGTGCGGCAAAACGGTGAGCAGCATCAGCAGCATCCAGAGCTTTGACTGCGATGCATGCCACCACCGGATCGCATTCCGGCAGAACGAGTTTGTACGCGCTGCGTGACGGCTGTAGCGCAAGCCTTTCTTCCTTCCCCTCGCAACAGACGCGGAGGTCGCGGGAGTCCCAGTATGTGGATGAGATGGGTGGTTGTGCGGCTGGTTGCCCTGCTGTTGGCCTTTCCGATATTGGCTCAGGAGAGCGCTCCGGCGGCACAGGGGGATGCTGCGGTCTACGTGGTGGCGTTTCGCACCCCTGCGCACGTGCGCTACTCCAAGCCGGAGGTGTTTCATGGGTTCGCAACGGACTTGTGGGATTTTCTGAAGTTGAAGGGCGTCGCGGTAAAGATGGACCCGGAGCGCGGCACGATCGAAACAGAATCGCCGATGTCCGTTGACAGCATGCTGAACATCGCACGGCAGGTGGGGGCGACTTCCCTGCTGTTTGTGACGATCGATCGGCCGATGACGAAGTGGATCAAGGTGACAGTGCAATCCTACGACCGCGGCGGGAAACTGCTGTGGCGCGAAGAGGCATCCGATGCCGGGTCGATGACCGGCTCAGGTGGCTACAAGAAGACACTGGAGCGGCTGGAGGCCGGATTGGCGAAGCGACTGGGCGGACCGGGATTGCCTGTTACTCCAGAGGTTTCACCCTCTGCAAAAGCGACAGAGGAGGCCACAAAGCCATGAGGTTACTGCTCGCACTACTGCCTCTGCTGATGGCCGCCGGGAGCATGGCTCAGAGCGAATCGAATCTCTTGGTGCTAACGAAGGACACCGAAATACGACTGGTAATGGCCGAAACGCTGACTTCAAAGCACGCATACAAAGGGGAACGTGTTGAGTTGAAGGTGGCCGAAGACGTAATGGTAGGCAACGCACTGGCGGTTCCGCGCAATACGCGGGTGCTGGGAACGGTGCACGTGGGCAAGGCCAAGGAGGGGGACCGGACAAATCCGCACCAGGTGGTGATCGCCGTGGACTACATCCGGCTTGGGGAAAGACGAATACAGCTGGTGGGGATTCACTCCGACAAGGGGAAGGTAGACAAGAGTGCCGTGGTGGCAAGCGCGATGCTCTTGGGGCTTACCGGTGCCCTGATTGCGATGAATGCGCGAACCGGAGAGATCCGGGAAGGGACTGAGGTAAAAGCAGTTGTGGCGGAAGATGTCCAATTGCCGCGACTGGAACTGCCCGTTCTGAAGCCGCAGTAACAACCCACGCCTTTTGAGGCCCGAGCCGAAGCGAAAATATCGTCCTTATTTTTTTCTAGATATTTGTTGCAACAAATATCCTGCCGAGTGCGTCTAAAAAAGCAGGTACAACCAAGTTTGAAGCGGAAGGCCGGAGCTCGAAGGGTCCGGATTCTGCGAACCGGCAGACGCCTGAGGCGTACCGGCATCTCAGCGGCCCAATGGCCCATACGGAAAAGGACACGATACATGAAGCGTTTAGCACTGACGGCCGGAATTCTTGCTCTAGCGGCTCCCCTTGCCATGGCACAGACCTCCACCTGGGTTCCGGACAAGACACACAGCGAAGTTGACTTCTCGGTTCTGCACCTGAGCTTGTCGAAGGTGCGCGGCCACTTCGGCAATATTGGCGGCACCATTACGTGGAACGAAGCGGATATCAACAAGTCCGTGGTGGACGTGACGATTGACGTAAGCACGCTGGATACGGGCGTGAGCATGCGCGACACAGACCTGAAGAGCTCCGGCTTTTTTGATGTGAGCCAGTACCCGACGGCCACCTTCAAGAGCACGGGCGTTGCGAAGCATGGCAATAGCCTGACCATCAACGGAAACCTGACGCTGCACGGCGTAACCAAGCCGGTGGTGCTGGAAGTGGATGGACCGACAGGACCGATTCCGGGCATGGATCACCGGCCGCACGCTGGCTTCTCTGCCACCACGACGATTAGCCGCACGGCTTTCGGACTGGGCACGAAGTATCCCAACAACATCGTGGGCGATGAAGTAAAGCTGACGATTGACCTGGACGTGGTGAAGCAGTAAGTATAGCCTGCGCAACAGGTTGGAGGCCGGGCCTACCGGCTTCCAGCTGTTGCGCGGAGATGTCCCAAGAACGGAATGGAGCCTGCATGTCTGCCCTGAGACAAGAGATCGCACAAGAACGGCCCTTCTCCAGCACAGAGGAGGAGGCGCTGCTGAACCTGATGCGGACGGCCGACTGCATTCAACGCACATTTCAGCGCAAGACCCGGGACTTTGGCGTGACCTCCACGCAGTACAACGTGTTGCGGATACTGCGGGGTGCGCAGCCGCAGGGGCTAACCTGCTCCGCGATCGGTGACCGGATGATCACGGCAGAGCCGGATATCACGCGTCTGCTGGCCCGGCTGAAGGTGCTCAAGCTGATCCGGCAGCAGCGTGACCGTAAAGACCGCCGCGTGGTGTGGACGCAGATATCAGAGGCGGGGCTGGAGCTGCTGCGGCAGATGGACCCGGTGGTGCAGCAGACTCCGCGCGAGCTGCTGGGACACCTGGGCGAAGAGAATCTACGC
>JAJYBT010000164.1 GCA_021778875.1 Acidobacteriota bacterium
CAATCTCGACTACCCCGGTTCCGTCGAGCGCTTCGAGCGCTTCCATGCCCACCATCCCGGCGACCCCCAGGGCACGGCCCTGCTGCTCGATGCCGTCATCTTCCAGGAGCTCTACCGGCTTGATCTTCTCGATACCACCTTCTACGCCAACGATGGCTTCCTCACCGGCCGCCACGCCACTGAGGAGGACCCCAAAGCCCGAGACCGCATCTTCCAGCTCACCGACGAAGCCATCCACGAGGCCGACTGGCGTCTCAGCAGGAACCCCCGCGACATCGATGCACTCTTCGCGCGCGGCTGGGTCCGCAGCCTCAAGTGCACCTATCTGGCCATGGTTGAGCGCAGCTTTAGCGTCGGTTTCCGCCTTGCCATGAAGGCCCGCGACGACGCGGCCCATGTGCTCGAACTCGACCCCAACTACGTGGACGCCAAGCTCATCGTCGGTGTCTACGAGTATGTCGTGGGAGCTTTGCCCTGGCCCTTCAAGCTCCTCATTGGATTCGCCGGAGTCACCGGCTCCAAGTCCCGCGGCATGGAGCTGCTCCAGGACTGCGGCAATCGTGGTGCCATCACCAGCCTTGAGGCCCGCACTGTCATTGCGCTCTTTCTCCGCCGCGAAGCCAAATATCAGGAGGCGATCCAGGTCGTCCGCGGCCTCAAGAGCCAGTATCCGCACAACTTCCTCTTCTGCCTGGAAGAAGCCAATCTGCGCAAGGATGCGGGCGAGGGCATGCGCGCAGTCCAGGCATACCAGGAGATCCTCGCCGCCAACGCAAAGCCCGGCTACTTCGCCGAAGCCCGGCTTGAACTGGCATACTTCGGCCTCGGCGACGCCCTGCGCGGTCAGCGTCATTACCGGGAGGCCGCAAAGGCCTATGAAGATGCAGCCTGGACCCGGAACGTCGGCGCGGAGTTGAAGCTGCGCTCCTTGCTCGCCGGCGGGCAATGCCGCGACCTTGACGGCGAGCGCTCGCTTGCGGTCCGCGACTACCAGGCCGTCATCGCCACCGGGCCAAAAACCTCACGGGCCGATGCCGCCAGAAAATATCTCCGCAGCCCCTATCGCGGCAATTAGAGCCAGCCGTCCCCGCCAAGCGGCAGGGAACCGCCTCGCCCTCTTTCCCGTAAGGTAATGTTGAGTTCAGAAGTTGTGGAAGGGAGATGCCAAATGGCCTTCTATTGTCATCGTTGCGGAACATCTTTACCGGCTGGAGCGCGTTTCTGCTCAAACTGCGGAACGGTGGTAGCCGGGGCCGCCCCCATGCCGGGCCGGCCGCTGGTGCGTCCGCGGGTTGGCCGCCAGATTGCCGGCGTCTGCCTTGCCCTTGCGCAGGCCAACGGCTGGGATGTCTCGCTGGTGCGTGTCCTCACCGTGCTCGGATTCTTCTTCTCGGGCGGCCTTATCGGCATCGCCTACGTCGCCGGCTGGATCGGCATTCCCGAGGAGCCGCTGGGTACTCCCGGGGGCGTATCCTCGTAACATGAAGGGAACTTACGAGTCAGACGGCGCACGGCTTGGCTATCACGACAGCGGAACGGGCATTCCCGTCATTTTTCTTCACCCCACCCCCCTCGATCACGCCTACTGGTTGCCGATGATAGGCCACCTTCCGGGCATCCGCGCCATTGCTCCTGACCTGCGCGGCCACGGTTCCTCGGATCTCGGGTCCAGCCTGCCCACCGGTGGCTTCGCTCGCGTGCCGGATGCGCCCGTGCTCACCATGGCGCAGCTTGCCCGCGACATTCTCGCCCTTCTCGATCATCTCGTCCTCCCCGGAGCCGTCTTCGCCGGCTGCTCCATCGGCGGCTACGTTCTCATGGAGCTCTGGCGGACGGCCCCCGAGCGCATGCGCGGCCTCGCCATCGTCTGCTCCAAGCCTCAGCCGGATACGGAGCTGAACCACGACCGCCGCGTCGCCACCATCGCGCAGGCGCGCTCCGGCGCCGCCCCGGCTGTGTTTGACAGCATGACCCAGGTGCTCATCGGTCCCACTGCCCGTGCCCGCCGCCCAGAGATCGTCTCCGAACTGCGCTCCCGCATGACGCTTACCCCAGAGGCGCTCCTGGCCGTCCAGGCCGGCCTCGCAGCACGGCCGGACTCCGTGCCTACCGTGGCTACCATTACCGCCCCCGTCCTGGCCATCGCCGGCGGAGAAGACCCCGGCGTTACGCCCGCTGAGATGGAGGCCTACCGTGCCGCGCCCGGCGGGTGCCGCTTCCACCTGCTGCCCGATGCCGGACACTTCGCCGCATACGAGCAGCCGCAGGCCGTGGCCGCGCTCTTTTCCGCGTGGTTGCGCCAGTTCGCGGACTAGGCACGCACCAACCGGCCCGCCAACAGAACCGCCTCAAATGCGATAGGCTCAAAACAGCGCTAATTTCCCCATTTTGGAAGCTCATCTTGACAACATCGTCCATCCCGCCCGCGCGTCCCTTTCATTACCCCCGGCCCAAGGCTCCGCTGCACTGCGGTAAAGTCTCGCTTCAGGCGCTGGCGCGCCGGTATGGCACTCCGCTGTACGTCTACTCTGCCGACCAGATTCTGGAGCGGCTACAGTTGTTCCAGCAGGCCTTCGCGGGCCGCGAGCACCTCGTCTGCTACGCCGTCAAAGCCAACTCGGCTCTCGCCATCCTCAAGCTGCTCGCCGACCACGGCGCCGGGTTCGACATCGTCTCCGGCGGCGAACTCCAGCGCGTCCTTGCAGTGGCGCCACAGGCCGCCGAGCGCGTCGTCTTTTCCGGCGTGGGCAAAACCATTCCGGAGATCGATCTCGCCCTCAACGCCGGTATCCTCCAGTTCAACGTGGAGAGTGAAGGCGAACTCGAACTGCTCGCTGAGCGCGCCCGCAAGCTCAAGCGCAAGGCCCGCTTCGCGCTTCGCGTCAACCCTGATGTCTTCGCGGAGACGCACCCCTACATCTCCACCGGCCTGCGCGAGCACAAGTTCGGCATCGACATTCGCAAGGCCCTCGGAATCTACCGCAGCGTTGCCGGCAATCGCTGGCTGCAGCCGCATGGCATCAGCGTCCACATCGGCTCGCAGATCCGCTCCTCTGAGCCCTTCGGATCCGCCGTGGCCCGCGTCCACAAGCTCGTCCGCCAGCTTGAGCGTGAAGGCATCCCGCTCAAGGTCGTCGATGCAGGTGGTGGTCTGGGCATCGACTATCACGCCGGTCACTTCGACGCCGCAGCCAAGGTCGCCGAGTACGCTGAGGCCATCAGCGCGGCGCTCCAGGGCTACAACGGCCGCCTCCTGCTTGAGCCAGGCCGCTTTCTCGTCGCGCAGGCTGGTGCGCTCGTCGGCCGCGTGCTCCACACCAAGCGCAACGGCAGCAAAACCTTCGTCATTGCGGATGCAGCCATGAATGACCTCATCCGCCCCGCGCTCTACCAGGCGCACCATGAGATCGTGCCCGTCTCGCCGCGTCCGGGCAAAAAACATGTCGTTGACGTCGTCGGTCCCGTCTGCGAGTCCGGGGACTTCTTCGCACGCGACCGTGAACTGCCGCCGCTGCGCGCCGGAGACCTCATTGCCCTGCTGGATGCCGGAGCCTACGGCATGGCGCAAAGCTCCAACTACAACACGCGCCTGCGTCCGGCTGAGGTGCTGGTGCAGGGCGGCAAGGCCCGGCTCATTCGCCGCCGCGAAACTATCGCCGACCTGCTCGCTCCCGAGCAGATCACCGCGCAATAGCAGTGCGTTGCTCGCGCATCGTGTCGCGTTTGAATCATGAAACTCTGCTGAACACACCCTCGTCCTGATAAGGTGTTGCGCGGAGGAGTTTTCATGCGAATTCATCTGCAGTTGGCGTGTGCCGCGGTTGCGGCTGCGCTATTGCTTGCCCTGCCTCATGCGGCATCGGCTGACCCTCTCACGGTAAAGACCACGCTGGGCAAGGTGCGCGGCAAAACCATCAATGAAGGCAAGGTCCGCGCCTATCTCGGCTTGCCCTACGCCGCTCCGCCCGTCGGCGAACTGCGCTGGAAGGCCCCGCAACCCACTACAAAGTGGAAGGGTATCCGCGACGCCACCCACTACGGCGCGCATTGCATGCAGGGACATGTCTTCGACGACATGGTCTTCCAGGACAGCGGTCCCAGCGAGGACTGCCTCTATCTCAACGTCTACGCGCCTGCCGGCGCCAGGGCCAAGAGCAAGCTCCCCGTCATGTTCTGGATTCACGGCGGTGGTTACTCCGGCGGCGCCAGCTCTGAGCCTCGCCACAACGGCGACTTTCTTCCGCTCAAGGGCGTCGTTCTCGTCACCATCAATTACCGTCTCGGCGTCTTCGGCTTTCTTGTCACCGATGAACTGGCCAAAGAGGCCAACGGCTCGGCAGGAAACTACGGCCTCATGGACATGGTCGCGGCGCTGCGCTGGGTGCGCAACAACATCGCGGCCTTCGGCGGCGACCCCGGCAACGTCACCATCTTCGGAGAAAGCGCAGGCTCATTCGCCGTCAGCACCCTCATGGCCGCGCCCATGGCCCAGGGACTATTCCACAAAGTCATCGGCGAAAGCGGCGCAGCCTTCCCCAGCGGCTTGAACCTCGGCGGCCAAACCGTTGCCGAGCGCGCAAAAACAGACGGCGCATGGGTCGCCTCTCTCGGCGTCAAGTCACTGGCCGAGCTGCGCGCCCTGCCCGCGGAGCGAATCCTCGAAGCCACCATGAAGAAGGGAAGCATCGGCTTCTCGCCCGACATCGACGGCACCTTCCTCACCGAACCCGTGCCGGATACCTACGCCGCCGGCAAGCAGGCCCACGTCCCGCTCCTCGCTGGCTGGAACGCGGATGAAGGCAGCTTCTTCGCCATGCAGCCCATGACCGTCGATAAGTGGAAAACCACCGCGGATACAGTCTTCAAAGATCGTGCCGCTGAGTTCCTCAAGCTCTATCCCGGCGACACAGACGCCCAGGCCCAGCGCTCCGCCATCGACTATGGCGGCGACGCCTTCATCGCCTTCGGCACCTGGAAGTGGATTGAAGCGCAGCGCAAGACCGGCGATGCTCCCGTCTACCGCTATCACTTTGAGCTGGCGGCCCTGCCCAGCAAATACCACCCCGGCACCTTCGCCTTCCACTCCGACGACATCGAGTATGTCTTCGGCACGCTCGACACCCGGCCCGAATGGACCATCCGTCCCGAAGACCGCAAGCTGAGTGAAGAGATCATGGGTTACTGGACCAACTTCGCCAAGACCGGCAATCCCAACGGCCCCGGCCTGCCGGAGTGGCCCCGCTACGGCCAGCACGACGAGCTCATCCACCTCAACAATCCCATCACCTCCGGCCCGGATGCCCTGCGTCCCCGCTACGAGTTCCTCCTGCAGGGCATTCCGCCCATGCATTTCTAGGCGGTTTGCACCGTAAAAACAGAAGGGCCGCTCGCGGGCGGCCCTTCTGCTTGGATTCCATCTTGCTTGCCGGGGTGTTCGCCCCTCGTGATTCCCGTCGTCGTTATTGGTTGATTCCGGAGGCTGCCGAAAATCCCTGCGATTGTGTCGCTGGAATTGTGCTGATCGGCGGCGGATCGCTGAAGGCTGCTGTCTTTGCATTGATCGCGTCCGAATAGTCGGGGCCCAAACCCAGCTTCTTCAGTGCCCGTGAGTCCGGCATCAGCTTTGTCTGCCAGCCCTGATCGGCCTGATACTTCTGCATCGCCGCCTGCGTCTGCGTGTCCCACACGCCGTCCGCATCCTTGTTCAAATAGTGCTCGCGAATCAGCGCCTGCTGAATCTGCGTCACGCGGGATGGCTCAATTGCCTGCTGTCCGCGCACGCGCTTCGTCTTCTTGCTGGTCTTGTGGCCGCGCCGCGAGTGTGTTTGTTTATGACCGCTGGAAGGCGCCCGGTGAGAATGGGTGGCGAATGCCGGTGATGCCAGAAGTGCTGCGGATAATACGAAAGCCAGGCTTGCTCGGAATGAAAGCACGCTGGAGTACCTCAGAAGAAAAGTTTTCCGGACGTTCTTGTTGGATTGTAACCAAGCGTACCGCTATGCGCCAACAAAAAGGCCCGCAGGAATCGAGAAAATACCGGGTAACTCAAGCAGATTCAGCCGGAAAACTTTCCCGGCCGGTGGCTTCCCGGGCTGTCTGTGAAACGACCGCAGACGGCTCCATCTCAGCGGGAGCCGTCTGCGGCGTTGTGCTCATCCGGGCGGCCGTGCGACCGCCCCGGGGTTGATCGCGGTCAGCGCTATTGCAGCGTCCCGCCAATGTAGTTGATGCCGTCATTCGGTCGCCGCGGGTCCAGAACCTCAAACACCACGTCATCGCCCGACTTCAGCTTGCTCACAACGGCGTTGTACTGGTCCTTGTTTGC
>JAJYBT010000165.1 GCA_021778875.1 Acidobacteriota bacterium
GCGGAAAGAGCACCTCAATTCAACTGATTGCGAACCGATGGCAACCGCCTGTAAACATCCCAGGGTACGAATTGTGTCCCGGCACGAAGACGCGGAGTTTGTCGAGTGCCTTGAATGTGGCGAAGTTTTTGATTCGGACGAATTTAACGATATGGCGATTGAGGAAACCGCCAGCGAGGAAGACGTCGCGGAGAAGGACTGAAGACACCCGGAAAACTCTGTCCTATTGCTCCTGAATCACTCGACGCCGCCAATTCATTGCGGGGCGCGGCGGCGGGCGGGGGCTATTTTGTTCCGGGGTCGGTGTTGGCGGGCGCGGCCGGTGAGCGGCGCGCCACGAGCCAGGCATAATGCAGGCCCGAGGCAACGGTAAGCGCAATGGTGGCATTGAGCGCGACTGACCGCAGGACCACCACCCAGGGCGCATGGTTGAACTGATGCAGCATCACCACGGCTACGGCCGTGATCTGGGTGAGGGTGTTGGCCTTGCCAAAGATGCTGGGAAAGAACTCCCGACGCCCCGCGGCGGCATACAGAATGGCAGAAACCAGCAGGATGCCTACATCCCTGCCCAGCACCAGCACTGTGATATGCGCTGGAATCAGGCCTTTATACATGAGCACCACAAAGAGCGTGCTCAGCAGCAGCTTGTCGGCCACGGGGTCAAGGTAGAGCCCCAGCATGGTGCGCTGCTTAAGGAGGCGAGCCAGCAGACCGTCAAGGGCATCGGTGACCCCGGCGGCAATAAAGAGGACAAAACTCACCTCGAAACGGTTGTCCAGGACAGTGGAAACCAGGAACGGTGCCAGGCAGATGCGCGCTAATGTGAGAAGGTTCGGAGCATTGCGGAGCGGATTCAGTCGCGTAAGCCAGGCGTCTGTCATAAGACGTTCAAAGCCAGATGCTTGCCGCGTTCGCTCTCCGCTACGAGCGACCCTGCCGACCTTGCGACAGGCCCGATGCAAACAGTGGCCATTCCCCCTCTGAGCGCATGAGAGCCGGTCTGCCGCACCATTGCCGCCCAGCGGCCCGACAACCGGAACGCGTCGTCAGACACCGATGGTACAGCATCGCCACGCTGGCAGAACAGAGCGGCAACTTTTCCCGCCGCCTCGATCCTGTTAAACTACCTTTGGTGCAGCATAGGCGCGTAGCTCAGTTGGTTAGAGCGCTTCCTTGACACGGAAGAGGTCGCTGGTTCGAATCCAGTCGTGCCTACCATTTATTTTCAATAACTTAGCTCGTAATTTCCATTTGTTTCCTCCTCCTTTCAGCCCAACATTCAACCCAACTGCACCTAAGCCACACTCTTTGCAACTTTGATGGCCTCCAGGAATTTCCCCTGGGTCGCCACCTGGGTCGCATTGACCCGGTGGATGTAGCGCGCCGTCGTGGTTGGTTTCGCGTGCCGCAGCATGCTCTGAATCACCGGCAGGCTGACGTTGCTTTCGGCAAAGTAGGTCGCCAGGGAATGCCGCAGGTTGTGCCATCCGAAACGGCCGCGGTATCCAGCCGGGATCACCCCCGCCTTGACGGCCGCAGGCCTCAGATAATCCTGGCCCGCTACCCCGGCAGAGCGCGGCGTTCTTCCCTTCGTTAGGTTTGAAGCGAAGACCCAGTCGGTTTCGCGATGGTACATACTTTCCCGGCGCCAGGCGCGAAGGGCTCGGGCAAGATCAGGATGCATGGCAACCTGCGTCATACTCTCCTTCGTCTTCCCTGCGGTTTCCCTGCCCTTGGACCAGCCGCGTCGGATATGGATCTCTCCGCGCTTCCAGTCAATGTCCCGCCACTTCAACCCGAAGGCCTCCTCGGGCCTCAGACCCGTGGCCGCGTGGAGAAGGGCGAGCGTCCATTCCAGACGTGTCTCAGATCTGTCGAGCACATTCAGAATCACGATCATCTGCGCCGGAGTGACCACCACGGCCTCGTAGTTGGTGCCCGTTTCGCACCGGGCCAGGAGCACCGGGTTCGTTGGTCTGCCGTCGTTGTCGACGGCAGCCGGAATGAGTTCGTGGCGCTGCGCGTGTTTGAAGACCTGCGACATGACGGACTTGAGCTTCGAGACCGATGCCCAGGACAGAGGTTTGCGCCGCTTCCCCTGCGGGGTGGAAATCAGCGCCTCAAACCAGGCCTCGAGTTCCAGAGGCCGGATCTCCGCAGCTTCCATTTCACCCCAGCGGGGAAGGATCCAGCGATCGAGGAGTGTCTCGACGGTTTCCGAGGTCTCCTCCGCCTTCACGCCGATGCCCGAGCGCTTCCGGAGCTCGCGCGCTCGGAAGTGCTCGGCCAGCTGTCGGAACGTGGGCTTGCCGCCCACGTTCCAGTTGTTGTCAAGACCGAGGCGTCCGACTTCTCGCCACGCGGCATTCTTTGAGTCGCCAATGTCTTTCACCAGGCCGATTACCCGGGTGTTCTCGACATGTGCGCCGTCCGAAGGCCGCGTGGTCTGAAAGCGGTAAACCCAAGTCATTCCGTTTGCCCGCATCTTCTTTGATACCGTCCCTTTAGCCAAGTCGATTTCTCCTCTTGGTTCCAGGAACTGCCACAGGAATGTTAGCAGCGGACGGGGGCTTGTGCGCGGTCATTGTTTCGGCGATCTCCGATATCCGGAAGCGCCAGGTCCTGCGTTTGCCGCGACCGATCGGGTGTGCAGGCAGCTGCCCGGCGCGGGCCAACTCCTGCACGCGCCTCGGCTCAATGCCAAGGAACCTGCCGACAACCTCAGCATCGACAAACGGCTCAAGCCCGCCGAAGTCATCTTCCACCTGGTGCGCCGGTGAGACGCCCTGGTCAATCGCGGCCTTCCTGTCTTGCTGTGGCGTAGCAAGCCTCGGGATCAGAGGAATCACGTTGGGTTCGAGGTTGGGCTCAGCCGAGCTGAGCGTGGAACGAGAGGACCGCCGGAACGACCGCTGAGTCGTCGGCTCCTCCGCAGGATCGAGCGCTGTTTGATGCAACATCTAGTTCTCCTTGAACAGCCGACTATGCCGGCCGCCGAAGCAGAGAGGTGAACCCCTTGGCTTCGAATTCCAGGATCGGTGCTGCTTTGTTGACATCGGGATTGGCCTTTCCGCAAGGAGTTGTCTCCTTGCTGTTGAACATCCAAAAAACTCAATGCGTTCTGCATCGCCAGCGCAGGGAGTGTTTGCCGGGATGGAACCCCTAAGGCTGTCTTGCTTGATCGTCACGTCATCTCTAGTAGCCATCCTTCAAATAGGTGCTGAACTCTTCGAGTAACTGCTCTTCGAATCCCCGGCGGCGGTCTTCGTACTTCTCGCGCAGCTGCGCGTGGATCTCGATCGGCGTGAACCGGCGTTGTATGGCCGTCCACGCCTGTGGTGCTCGCCGAGGCTGCCGCATGGAGGCTGCGCTGCGCAGGAAGTCAGCAGCACGCGAGGTATCCGCCATCCAGAGCGCCACCGTGGCGCTGCGCAGGACGGACTCGACCTCACGCGTGGGGTCGAGGCACTGGGGCCATTCGTTCAGGAGAAACTCTTCGCCAGCCTCCGTCACTGCCATGTCACGGCGACCACGCTTGGTGCCAGCCGAGCGGCTCAGAAGTCCCTGCGCCTCCAAATGGCCAAGCACGCCTTTGACGCTGCCGGGTTGCAGACCTGCTTCCTGCTGGAGGGCGTACAGGGTCCGCAAGCCGCCGCGTGCGATTGCCGCCATGAGAAATATCTCCATCGGGCCGATTTCGCGAGTTTGTGTACTAGTCTTAACCATGTTGCAAATATATCACAACCTCTCATATTTCCCAATGCGTGCAAAGAAGAAATGTTCAATTAGGCTGATGCGGCGGGCAGGTTAGGAATCAATGGTCCTAATCAACCAGTTAATTTTCATTAACTTATGTCATTGAGCCCTTATCAATTCGCGCCGTGGGCGTCGACTGCGCACTGGACAACATTGTTCGGAAGACCGCCGGTGGGGGACACCTCCGGGCATCCGGGCACAGATGTCTGGCCGGGAGCCAGCCACTGAGACCGAATCCCCGCACGGGCCTTTTGGAACAGGCTGCCGCCGGCCTCTAGGACTCGGACCTGTTCCGGTCTGGCTTCTGTGAACTCGCCTTGCTGCGCGGCAGCGCCCTGGCCATGGCCAGTGCAGCCGCAGCCTCGCCCTTGACAAGGGCCTTGGCGGACGTGGAACGGAGCCTTCGATACCAGCGCCCGAGCGGCGGAGGAGATGCGGGGCCTTCCGTCCCTTCTCCTATCTCAATGCCTTCGAGCATCCGCGCTGCTGATTGCTTGAGAAAGTCGCTTGCAAGGCGGCGGTCTTTGCCGACAACCAGCGCCAGCAGCGCCACGCGCAAGTCTGCATCGAGATCGCCGCAGGGGCCTTCATCGATCAGTTCCCGCCAGCCACTTTTGAGAAAGCGCCGGCCCTCTGCCGTGATGCGATGCCCGGTGCGACCGCGCGGGCCAGGCTTGCCGACAGAGACCATGCCCTGCTCAACAAGTCTGCGCAACACGGGAATCGTCGCACCGGGTGAAAGCCCGGCGGCCTGCTTCAGCTCGTACGGGGTTGCCACACCCTCAGCCAGCAAAGCCAGCACAAAGAGGTCAAGATCGCTGCGGCGGCGCTTGTCACGGGTCTCAGACACGTACGCCAGTATACGGACTGCGACGCCGAAAGCCGAGTAGCGACCTTAAGGCCTGTTCGACCGGCAGCGTTTTTTGACGGCGTACTTGGCCATGCACTGATTGACCAGCGCGGACAGGCGATGGACATCCTTGAAGTCGGCCTCCGTGAGTTTCTCCCTGTCCCACAGTTGTTCGAGGTCGCCACCGATCTCAGCCGGCGTGGGCGGCCAGCTGCGGTAGTTTGCCATCTGCGCCATGGCGATGATGAAGAGAAGGACCTTTGCTGCCGGGGGAAGCTGCTGAAAGGGGACGTGGGTGTTCTTGTCATGTTCCATGCTGCAAGTGTGAGCGCAGGGCAGCTCCCAGCCAAAGAGCTGTGTTGAAGAAACTTCAGCCCTGAACTTCGCAAGTGTCGCTCGAGGGCAATCCCGATATCAGGGCGGAGATCGTAGAAATATTCGTCTTATCCTCGCCTATTCTCTTATCCATGTTCCATGCCCCAGCCAGCGCGATTCATGACTTCACCATCTGCTGCCAGGCGTGTGGTGAGAATGTTCCGGCACCGGTTGAGACCATACCGGACTGTTGGGTGATCGCGGAGTGTCCGCTTTGTCGAACGAAGCGCCGTTTTCTCCCGGCCGAGATCTTCAGGGGGAGGCTTTCGGCGAGGCTGGCGGCCGACATACTGAAGAAGGCGGTGCGCTGATGGGGCTGATGCGGCGGGCCATCGCCCGCGAGGAGCAGGAGCGGAGAAGGGCCATGGAAGAAGAAAGGCGGAAGCAGGACAGGTTTTCCTCCACGCAGGTCATTGCCGCGGCGATCACCGCTGCGGTTCGATTGGCGCGCGAGCCCGACATCAGCCGCCCCTCGCCGCGCCGGACGGCCGTGGCCGCAGAGAGCATTGCACTGGCCAGAGAGATCCTAAGCAGAATTGTTCATTGAAGGAAGATTCGTTTGCGTGAGTCTGGCTTCAAGAAAAAGGAATATACCCAGTGATGGATTGGATCGAACTTTCGGCAAGAAGCGGCACCGAATCTCCGCCAGTCATCTCCTCGCGAATCAACCAGTAAAACCAACCCTAAGCAGCGGCCACCGGTGCGACGCCTATCAAGCCTCTCTTGTTTCTGGAGGCAGTATGGTTCACACGACTCGTCAAATCATCCGCCCTTGCCCCGGCACGTAGCTTGTCGGCAACTAGGTCGACCGCGGTTCCGAAAACCACGACAAAGTACATTTGCAGAATAGAAGTCGCATCCACGCGGTAACTATCCAAGAATACAGCGGAACAAACAAATGCGCGGCTGGGGTGTGCTCCATCGCCACATACGGAGCCTGACATTAACCCATCCAATTCTGCCCAACTGAAATCCGGAATTGTTTGTTAGACACCTGCCTTCGAACTTCCAAGAATCCAACCTGACAATTTCTGGGGAAGCTATGATCGGACAAAAAGTCGGATACAAGCGCGTGCCCACAATCGACCAGAACACCGCGCGGCAACTAGATGCCCTGACGCTTGATAAGGTGTTCGAGGACAAGGCGAGCGGGAAAGACACGCTGCGCCCTCAGCTTCAGGCAGCCTTGGCGTACTGCCGTGAAGGCGACACGCTCGTGGTGCACAGTATGGACCGTTTGGCGCGGTCTTTGATTGATTTGCGCAAGATTGTTGGTGACCTTACCGCAGGTGGCGTCGTTGTCGAATTCGCGAAGGAAAACCTGCATT
>JAJYBT010000166.1 GCA_021778875.1 Acidobacteriota bacterium
TCGCTTCAGCCGCGTCTGAAGCGACTTGGATGGACCCCATTCCATGAACATAGAGCGTGGCCGCGCATGCCACCACGATGAACCACGCCACGAGATCGGTAAAGAAGCTGCCGACGACGACGTCGAGCCGCGAGGCCGCGTAGTCCTTTACGCGAATGCCCTTCTCCACAATCGACGATTGCAGATAGAACTGCATCCACGGGGCAATGGTTGTGCCCACAACGCCGATGGCCATGTACATGTACGCCTTGTCGCGCCAGACGGATTTGTGCGGCAGCCTGATCGTGGCCAGCAACGCATCGTGCCAGCTTGGCTGCGAGAGCACGCCGGCAAAGATGTAGGCGATATAAACAACCGAAGCGATAAGAAAGATTTTCTCAGTGCTTTTGTAATTGCCGCGCACCACCATAAACCATACAAGCGCGGCGCAAAGCGGCACGGAGATGAACTTGGTGAGATGAAACAGGCGCAGCGAGCCGGCGATGCCGATGAACTCCGTGACCACGTTGGTGTAGTTGACCACGACCAGCATCACCATCAGCACAAAGGTGAGACGCAGTCCGAATTCCTCGCGGATCAGATCGCTCAATCCCTTGCCCGTGACCACGCCCATGCGGGCGCACATCTCCTGCACCACAATCAGCGCAAGAGTGATGGGAATCATCATCCACAGCAGCGTGTAGCCGTACTGCGCGCCTGCCTGGGAGTAGGTAAGAATGCCGCCGGAGTCGTTGTCCACGTTGGCGGTGATGAATCCCGGGCCGAGGACGGCCATGAACAGAAGGATCCGGATTCGCCAACGCTTCCACATGCACGAGGGTTCCTAAGGGGGATTCATTCGGGCTTTCTTCCTGACCATAACAGGAGAGGCCAAGATGCGCGAAACCCGGCCTGACTAACCGGCGGTAGCCCGGTCCAGCTCCAACTTGACAGGCCCCGGCGCGCGCAGCTACAACTCGCTTTCGACCTCTACCTGCCTGAAGGAGTCACTCATGAAATCTGCTGACCACACTTCACCTTCGCGGCGCAAGGTGCTGGGTGCCGTGGCCTCGGTCGCGGCGGTTTCCGCCTCGGCCATGCTGGGCATGGGCGCCGCGCATGCCGCGGCCGAGCCGCCCATGCCACCGGCCCCTGCAGGACCGGAAGAACTCCTGGCGCTTGCCCGCCTGCGCGAATACAAGACGCGGCGCTCCTCAAGCTGGGACCGCACGGGCGGCAATAACGATGCGGTGCCCGTGGAGCCGGGCAAGGCGGCAACACTGCTTGACGCGACTGGCGCAGGCGTAGTGACGCATCTCTGGTTCACCATCAACTCACCCGACCCCATGCACCTGAAGAACCTTGTGCTGCGCGCCTGGTGGGACGGCGAATCAACGCCCTCAGTCGAGGTTCCCATCGGTGACTTCTTCGGCCTGGGGCTGGGCGAGTATTTCGTGTATCAGTCTGAACTGCTGGCCGTGGCGCCCATCAAGGCGCTTAATGCCTATTTTCAGATGCCGTTTGCCAGCTCGGCGCGCATGACACTCACCAATGAGGGTTCGATCCGGACGAACAACCTGTATTTCGCCATCGATTACGTCACCCTCTCTGCGCTGCCGGACAACGTGGGCCGTTTTCACGCGCAATATCGCCAGGCCGCACCGTGCAAGAGCTGGACCAGCAACTGGGCCAACGAGTATGTTCCGGCCATCAACGACAAGAAGAACCTGAGCGGCGAGGGCAATTATGTCTTCCTTGAAGCTGCGGGCAAAGGCCATTTTGTAGGGGTAACGCATGCCGTTCTGCAGAACCAGGAGGGCTGGTTCGGCGAGGGCGACGACATGATTTTTATCGATGGAGACGCGACGCCAACCATCAACGGCACCGGCACCGAGGACTACTACAATGGCGCGTGGGACTTTGGCGGAGAGCCCTTTGCCTACCCGCACAATGGCGCGCCACACATCGTGAACCCGGAGCGGATCGGCGGCCGGTATTGCCTTTACCGCTGGCACACGGAGAGCCCCATCACCTTTGACAAGTCGATTCGCGTGTCCATGGAACACGGCCACGCCAATCACCGCTCAGACGATTTCTACTCGACCGCGTACTGGTATCAGACGGAGCCGCACGCGGCCTTCCCAGCCCTGCCCGCGCCCGCCGAGCGCGTTCCGCGGATCTTCACCGCAGGCGAAGCAGGCGCCGCGCCAGCGCCAGAGTCCTGACGCACTTTTATCAATTCCGATCAAAGAACTTGCGCGCCATTCTTGGCTGGTATGCAGACCGGCGAAGATTCTTGGGAAAAATACTGAAGTATCCGCTTGACAATTCGCAATCCTGGATCGATACTGAACTTGTCACTTCACTATTAACAGGAATTCAGGTTCAAGAGGAGGCGTCATGGCAGGTTCAACCGTTGTACACAGCACATTTGTCGTGGAGCGTAGCTATCCCCAGCCGCCCGAGCGCGTATGGGCGGCCTTTGCCCAGCCCGCACGCAAGCGCCACTGGTATGCAGAGGGCGACCACGAGATCCAGGAATTTGAAATGGAGTTCAAGGAGGGCGGCAGCGAACGGCTGCGGTACCGGTTCAAGGCGGGCCATCCGCTGGCCGGCATGGAGATTGCGAACGGCACAAATTATGAAGTGATCGTGCCGGATCAGCGCATTGTGACGTCGTCCACGATGTCGCTGGACGGCAAGCCTATCTCGGTCTCGCTGGTCACGTTTGAGTTTGTGCCTTCGGACAAGGGGACCGACCTGATTTGCACGCATCAGGGTGTTTTCTTTGAGGGCTCAGGCGGCCCTGAGATGCGCGAGGCCGGCTGGCGCAGCCTGTTCGAGCGGCTGGCGAAGGAGCTGGCGGAGTAGCGTGGAAAGGCGGTGAAAGGAACCATGCCGGATTCTCACATCGATATTGACCGCCTGTTTCATGCCTTGGGCGACCGCACGCGCAGGGCGATTCTGGACAGGCTCAGCGACGGTCCCATGTCTGTATCGCGGCTGGCGAAACCATTGGGCATCACGCTCACAGCCGTGGCGCAGCACCTGCAGATACTCGAAGCGTGCCGGCTGGTGCACACAGAAAAGCTGGGACGCGTGCGCACCTGCCGCATTGAGCCAGCGGGCTTCTCGGCGCTGGAGCAATGGATTCGCGATCATCGCACAGCGTGGGAGCGCAGGCTGGACCGGTTGGGCGAGTTACTGGCCGAAGAGGACGACAAAGGTTAAGCGGCGGAAGGCGCATCCCGGGCGCGTAATCCGGTTGGCTGCACACGATGAAGAAGGGGCAGACGAATCCGCCCCTTCTTCCATGCGTCGCGCAGCAAGTCTGGCAATCAGCCGCGCAGGCGCTTATTCAGTCCTTGGCGTTCATTCATACTTCAAGCCGAGGTCATCGCCCATCAGGCGGTATTCCTTCTGATAGGCGTTCATCTCGCGCTCAGCGGCTCGCGCCCTTTCGGCTACGCTCTTTCTGTTGGGCTCGGCCTTCGACAGCTCCTGATTCATTTCCTGCAGGCTATTCTGGATGCGCTCGTGCATCTGCTGCATGTTCTGATGGCGCTCCTGAATGGCGGCCTGCTGTTCCTGATTCAGGCCCTGATGCAGGCGCTCGCGCTCCTGCTCCATGGTGCGAAGATGTTCCTGCAACTGGGTTTGCTGGCGGCGCGCCTCGTCGGCATTAAAGGTCTTGCCGCTCGCCGAACGCGTCATGGTGCGCGCCTGCGTCCGCGTCTGCTGCATGGACTGATCGCAGGTGCGGTACTGGTCGCGCTGCTGCGTAGTGGCCTGGGTGTGGAGCCGCTGGCGCTGCTGCTGGCGCGCCTGATCGCGCGTCTGGCTCATCGTGCCCTGGCCCGTTCTTTGGCCCGCGCCGCCAGTTGGACGCTGGCCCTGCCGCGGCTGGCCGCCTCCGCCTCCGCCGCCGCCCTGCTGCGACAGGAGTGCGATGGGGGTGAGTGCAACCATCAAAATCACCGGTGCCGAGAAATTCCATTTCATGGCAGTTCCCTCCTCTGGGAGACCGGAATGACCGGCCAGTTCCCATTTCTCCGGAGAGTTAGACTGCGTTGCGATGGGAATAGATCGTGACGGACGTCACGGGCATCGAGCCTTTATCCAGGTGAAGGCGCTCTCCAAGGTCAGGCTGTTGCCGCAAGGACCGGCTCGGCGGCTTCAGCCGGCTCGGCGGCCACCTTGCTCAGGAGCGATTGGACAACCTGCACTGCGCTATAGCTTTCGCGCCCCGGGGCCAGAAACTGGGCAATCGTGTTCAGGTCGTCGCCCACTGTCACCAGCGGCGGCTCCACCTGGCCATCCTTGCGCTTCTGCGCGTGGCCGATATTGGCCAACAGCGCATTGCACAGGCACTTGCGCCCCACGGTATCCTCAATCTTGCCGCCTTTTGCAACGTAGGTGGCCACCGGCTCTGCGGCGCAACGGTAACCGATTTTGCCATCCGGCTGCGCGTAGGGGTCCCGCAGGTAGCCGAGATCGCAGACGCGCTTCCGCTCCTGATAGATGTTCAGCGCGGACGAGGTACCCTCCAACTGCGCAACCTTGAACGGGAAGCCGGTCGGCGAAGCCAGCGGGTCGGTGTAGACATCGCCCGTCCCTTGCAGCGCTTGAGCAAGCAGCCTCTTCTTCAGGTCGGGGCGCATGCCGGATTCCTCGCTGAATGCGAAGGCCGTGCCCACCTGCACACCCGCGGCGCCCAGCATAAGCGCCTCGCGCAGCTTGTCGGCATTGCCGTAGCCGCCTGCGAGCCAGAAAGGTGCACCCAGTTCCCGGAGCGCCGGAATGTCCACCTTGTCCCGCTCGCCGTATACCGGTTCGCCGTCGGCATTAAGCTGAATCTTGCCGCGCGGCGGCGCGTTGTGTCCGCCGGCGGTGGGGCTTTCAATCACCAGCCCGTCCACCCGCCCGCTCGCCCTGCGCAGCATGGTCGCGGCCAGGGTGTTGGAGGAGACGATGGCCAGAAATCTGGGCCGGTAAAGCTCCGGCAACGGACCCTCGAAGTAGTCCGCCGGGTCAAAGTGCATGTAGGTATCCTGGTCCGGAGTGGCGCCCGTTACCGCCAGCTTGTACTCGGCTGGCCGCCCGGCAGCATACATATCCAGCACGCCGGGGATGTGCAACGGAATTCCGGCACCCATGAGGACATAGCCCACACCCGCCAGCATTGCCCCGTAAATGGAGGCCAGATGGGGCAGTTGCACCTTCTCAAGAAAGTTGACTCCCACCGGATTCCTGTGGCCTTCGCGCGCCAGAAAGACCTCTACAAAATTGCTGACGATGCAGAGCTCAACCACCTTGCGCGGCTCAACGCGCTGGTGCATGGGAGTGGTGGGATAGGGCGTCTCGCTGCCTTTGCCACCCTGCACGAAATATTCCTGCCAGATGCGGCGGGCCATCTCGGGAAATGGAAATGCATCGAGGCCCCTGCGCATGTGCCCGCCAAGATCGCCATCGGCAAGCCGGCGCACAAACAACTGATCGAGTGCCGTGCCAGACACCACGCCGAGCTGGCCGAGTCGTGAAACCGTTTGCGCCAGGCGCCAGTTGGAGACACCGACACCCATGCCGCCCTGAATAATCTTTGGAAACGGGACCATCTTGTAATTGTTTCACAGATTCCGATGCAAGGCTGTTGTTTTTATTTAGGTACTGGTAACGACCCTTGGGCCCCGGAGCGGATTTCCCATTTTGGAAGACACCGGACAGCACCTCCTGCTTACAGCTTTTCCCGCAGGAAACTGATGACGTGGTCGGCCTGGACCACTCCCGCCATGCGGCCATGGGCATCCACCACGGGCAGAGCGTGCAAGTTGTACTTGTCAAAGAGCTCGGCAAGTTCGTTCTGGTGCAGATCTCCGGGGCAGGAGAGGAAGCGCTGCTCGATCAGCAGGGACAGCCGCGTCTCGGGCTGCGCCATCACCAGCCGGGCCAGCGGAACGATCCCGCGCAGCACCCGTTTTTCGTCGAGCAGGTAGACTTCCGTCACGCACTCGGGGTCGCCGTCAAAACTGCGCAATGCCTGCACTGCATTGGCAACCGAGGCATCCATGCCCAGGTAGACGAAGTCGGTCGTCATGCAGCCGGCGGCCGATTTCTCGTCGAATTCGAGAAGCTCGGCAACCTCCTGCCGCTCCTCGGGCTCCATCTCTTCGAGAATGGCATCTGACTGCTCCTCGGACAGCTCGCCGAGCAAGTCGGCAGCGGCTCCGGGGTCCATCTCCTCGACGATGTCGGCGATCTTTTCCTCGTCCAGCTTCTCCAGAAGGGCCTTCTGCAGCCTGGGCTC
>JAJYBT010000167.1 GCA_021778875.1 Acidobacteriota bacterium
TCAAACGTGCCCGGCTCCACGGCCCACACCTTCGTCTGCGGGCTCCAGAAGCTCAGCTCATCCTTGCCCAGCGTGAATTCGTCGTCAAAAGCCCTCAAAAGTGGCAGTAGGGAGAGCCAGAAGACATGTAAGATTTGTGCATCAGTGAAGCACCATGGAAGCCATCTCGCAATCCCAAGCCGCCCACCGCATCCCCAGCCTCGACGGCTGGCGCGGAATCGCGATTTTGCTGGTGATGACGCAACATGCGGCCAGTTGGGCGAGCTTTAGGCACCACCCATGGTTCAGCATGGGAAATCTCGGCGTCGACATCTTCTTCGTGCTAAGTGGCTTCATCATTACATCGCGCCTGCTTGAAGAGTACCGAAACACATCCACCATCGACCTTCGGCATTTCTATATCCGTCGCGCCTTTCGCATTCTGCCCCTGGTCATTGCCTACCTGGCAACTCTCACCCTGTTGTCGCTTTTCCTGCACCTTCCGGATTTCAGGTTATCTCATGTATTGGCCTGTCTCTTCTTCTTTCGCAATTATCAGCTGGTCATCGCGCCCAGCGGCTTTTACACCCTGCATTTCTGGTCCCTCTCGATCGAAGAGCAGTTTTACCTCGCATGGCCCATGCTGCTTCTTCTCCTCGGAGGTAGACGTGCTCTATGGCTCGCGATCAGCGGAGCCGCCGCTTGCGGTGCCTGGAGATTTTTCGACTGCACCCATCCCGGAAACTGGGTTGTAGCTCTGTTTCCTGGTGGGTCGGACCTCTGGATGCGCCAAGCGAGAACAGATGCCAGATTCGACGGACTTATGCTGGGATGCGCGCTCGCAATACTCCTTACGCGACCAGCGGTGCGGCACTTCATTACAAAGAATTTTCCAAAAGAGCTGCCGCTTCTGCTCGGGCTCTTGCTCATAATCAACGAACAGCAGACCCACGGCTGGACTACACTCTCCTCCTACATCTTGGTTTGCCTCATGCTGACGTCTACCTTGGTTGTGCAAGAGGGACTCGCTTACAAGTGCCTCAATTCATCGCTTCTCGTCTGGATAGGCACGATTTCGTATAGCGCGTATGTCTGGCAGCAATTGTTTCTCACCAGGCCTGAAGCTCTGAGCTCACCAATCGGAGCATTCGGATTTTTTCCTTTGAATTTAGTGTGTGTACTCCTCGTCGCAACGGGCAGCTACTACGGCATTGAGCGGCCATGCATCAAGCTCGGCAAAAGGCTCTGCAAAATGCCCCATCCGCTCCGAGACTCTGAATCGAGTGCCCCACCCTTCCGCAGTCTTAATGCGGAAGGATGGAAGGCAGCAAACCTCGAACTGCCAGCCGTAGATCCCGAAACTCGCTTTTGATCTCCGGGATCGCACTACCCTTTACTCCGTAACCACCAGCTCCCCATGCAGGCTGGCCGTCGAATCTTCCCCGGCCCACACATCAAACGTGCCCGGCTCCACGGCCCACACCTTCGTCTGCGGGCTCCAGAAGCTCAGCTCATCCTTGCCCAGCGTGAACTTCACCGTCTGCGTCTCGCCCGCCTTCAGCGTCACGCGCTTGAAGCCCTTCAGTTGCCGCACTGGCCGCGACGCCGACCCAGCCCGCTGGTGAATGTACACCTGCGCCACCGCGTCCCCGGCCACCTTGCCCGTGTTCGTCACGTCTACCTCCGCCTCGGTGGCCTCGCCCGCCTTCATGCTCTTCTGGCTCAGCCGCAGATTGCCGAACTTGAAGCTCGTATAGCTCAGCCCATATCCAAACGGATACAGCGGCTTGCTCGGCAGATCCCAATACCGCGAAGTAAAGCCCGGCCGGTCCTCCGGCTCATGCGTCAGGTTGTGGTTGTAGTAGAGCGGCTCCTGCCCCGCCGCCAGAGGCCAGCTCACCGGCAGCTTGCCGCCCGGGTTCACGTCGCCAAACAGCACATCGGCCACTGCCTCGCCGCCTTCCGTGCCCGGATACCACGCCTCCAGAATCGCCGGCACATGCACCGCGGCCCAGCGAATATCCACCGGACGCCCGTTCTCCAGCACCAGCACCACCGGCTTGCCCGTCGCCGCCACTGTCTCCAGCATCTGCTCCTGAATGCCCGGCAGATCCAGCGTGGCCCGCGAAGCCGCCTCGCTGCTCATATCCGCCTTCTCGCCCATCACGGCAATCACCACGTCCGCATGCGCCGCCGCCGCCTTCGCCTTCGCCAGCCACGCCGCCGTCTCCGCCTCGGTCGGCGGCGTCAGCGGTTTCTTGCCCTGCATCTCGTCAAACATCGAGGGGTAAACCCGCGACAGCTCCGGCCCCGCAACATACGTTACCTGCGCCTCAGGCCCCAGCCGCTCCTTCAGCCCCGCCAGCATCGTTACCGGGTGGCTCTTTCCCGGCCCGCCAAACAGCCCCTCCACCGTCCAGCCGCCTTCAATATCCTTGGTCGAGTCGGCCAGCGGACCAATCACCGCTACCTTCTTCAGATTCTTCTTCAGCGGCAGCAGCCCGCCTTCATTCTTCAGCAGCACCATCGACCGCCCCGCTACCTTGCGCTCCAGCGCCAGACCCTCGGTCCGCGTCAGCGTCGCTTCCACCTTGGATTCGTCCACATACGGGTTGTCAAACAGCCCCAGTTCATACTTGATTTGAAGAATCGGCAGCACCGCCGCGTCCAGTTGCGCCTCTGTCACCTTTCCGCCAGCCACCAGCTTCGCCAGGTTGTTCGTAAAGGTCTGGCTCGCCATGTCCATGTCCAGCCCCGCGGAAACAGCCTTCAGCGCCGCATCCGCCGGGTCGCTCGCATAGCCATGCGTCTGCAGGCTGGCCACGGCAAAGGCGTCTGAAACCACAAAGCCCTTGAAGCCCCACTCTTTGCGCAGAATGTCCGTCAGCAGCCAGTGGTTTCCGCTCGCTGGCACGTCGTTCAGGTCCATGTACGCGCTCATAAAGCTGCCTGCGCCCGCCCGCTCCGCCGCGTGAAACGGAACCAGGTACACGTTGCGGAACAGCTCCTCGGGAATATACGACGAGTCGTAATCGCGCCCGCCGTCTGCCGCGCCGTAGCCGGCAAAGTGCTTCACGCAGGCCAGCACGCTCTCCGGCCCCAGCGCTTCGCCCTGAAAGCCCCGCACCTGCGCTGCCGCCATGGCCGCGCCCAGATACGGGTCCTCGCCCGCGCCTTCCACCATCCGTCCCCAGCGGGCGTCGCGCGCAATGTCCACCATCGGCGTAAAGGTCCACTGGATGCCCGCAGCCCGCGCATCCTGCCCCGCCAGCCGCTGCGCCGCCTCCTCCACGCCCGGGTCCCACGACGACGCCATCGCCAGCGGAACCGGAAACACCGTCCGGTAGCCGTGAATCACGTCAAAGCCAAACAGTATCGGGATGTGAAGCCGCGACTTTTCCACCGCCAGGTGCTGCAGCCGGTTGATCTCCTTTACGTCAATCAGCCACAGAATCGACCCCACTCCGCCCTTCTCAATCAGGGCATCCGGCTTCTGGCCTCCCAGCATCGGCATCACCACCCCCGACGACTGGTTCATCTGCCCCACCTTTTCCTCCACCGTCATCTGCTTCAGCAGAGCCTCGGCGCGGCCCTGGGCCTCCTCGTGCGTCATCGGCGCGGCTTGCGCGCCCACGCCACCAGCCAGCGCAAGCATCGCGCAGCACGGCAGCAGAACTGCTTTCACCATCAATCTTTTCAACATCTCTCAGAATCCTCGGTCGCTGGCAAGAATGAACACTACTGTTTCGGCCTGGGCGCTGCCGGGGTGCGCGGCCGGGCGCAAATCCGGCTGGAAATCCGGCTCTACAAAAAAAAGCGCCCCCCGGTGCGTCCTGTCTGGATAAGTCCAGATCTGGCATACCGGAGGGGCGAGGAGCCGCAATCACAAGAAAATGTGCCGAATCTTGCACCGTGCCCGGCAGACTTGCGTCGCCCACACAACACACTTCGCACACATCTCCTGGACCGAGAACGAATATACGGGCCGCTCTGCAACTCTAAAAGGTTCCATCGGGTAGCACAGGCGCCTCAGAACTGCTAAAGCCATATATCACTTCGCTTTAATCCCGTATAGACAATCGCGTTGCCGGGACGTATGATACGCAGTGCGAGTGAGTCCGGGCCTGAAACCGTACTGAATCCCCACAGACATGGCCAGGCAGTTTCACAAAAGCCGGTCGGCTTTCGGCCGCCTCAATCGCAATTTGCCGCTCGTAGGGCCATACCGCAAGGCCCCGGGCGATTCGCCCCCATGGGGCCTGGAGCCGAATCAAGGAGCTGGGAATGGCGCTGGCGCCGAAGCCCATACAGGAATTGGATCAGCCGGCGTCTGTTGCAGACCCCGCAATGATCCGCGAACAACTGGACCGCCTGCTCGCGCACCCGCTGTTCTCCAACAGCAAGCGCTATCCTGCCCTGCTCGCCTACGCGGTCGAGCAGACCCTGCTCGGCAATGCCGCCGAGCTCAAAGAGCGCAGCATCGGCGTCGAGGTCTTTGGCCGCTCGCCCAGCTATGACGCCAACGCAGACCCCGTCGTCCGCATCACCGCCGGCGAGGTCCGCAAGCGCCTCTCGCAGTATTACTATGACTCCGCACATGACGGAGAGCTGGTCATCGAGCTGCTCATCGGCTCCTACGTGCCCGTGTTTCACGCGCCCGAACCTGCCCCCTTGCCCGTTCCAGAGCCCGAACCCGTAGCTCTCTTGCAGCCCGAGCCTGCCGCCCCGCGTCCGTGGCGTCTGCGCTGGCTGCTCGTCGCCTTCCTCGTCGCCGCGGCCGGCATCGCCGGCGGCTTCATTGGCCTGCGCTACCACCCCACGGTCCCGCCCTCAAACATCGACCGATTCTGGCAGCCCGTCATCTCCAGCGCCAATCCGGCAACCTTCTGCCTCGGCGAACCCGCCAAGAACATTGACGCAAGCACAATCAACAACTACGACGCGCCCGTTCCGCCGTCCAAGCCGGAGCAGCTCTACGTCCGCTTGCAATTCTCCGGCAACCTCGCCCTGGCCGACGTCATCACCCTCACCCGCACCGCTGCGGCACTCGAAGCGCGCCACAAGACATTCCGCGTCGTTCCCGCCTCCGAGGCCACCTTCCAGCAGCTCCGCGAAGGACCCATCGTGCTGATCGGAGCGTTCGACAATGTCTGGACGCTGCGCGTCACACAAAAGCTCCGCTTCGGCTTTGAATCAAAAAACGGCGTGGCTGTCCTCGTGGATCGCAAAAGCCCCAACTCCACATCCTGGGCCACCGCGTGGGACCTGCCCTACCAGAAGCTCTCAAAGGACTACGCCATCGTCGCCCGCATCCACGACAGCACCACCGGCCAGCCCGTCATCATCGCCGCCGGCATCTCTGAAGAGGGAACCGAGGCCGCCGGCGAGATTCTCTATAACCCCCTCTATCTCGACTCGCTGCTCGCCAAGGCGCCGCCCGACTGGGAAAAGAAAAATATGGAAGCCGTGATTGAGACCCAGGTCATTCAGGGCCACTCCGGCCCGCCCAACGTGCTCGCCGTCGAAACCTGGTAAATGCTCACGCGCGCATCAGCCCATAACATCACACGCTGCTGAAACTCTGCGCCACGCAACGCTCACCTGTCAGGGCACAACTTGGGTCGTCTCGCGGATGCCTACAAAAGGAGTGCGGGCTTCACAGGCTGCGGATAAACTCGCCGCTGGCCATGTTTTGCGTCAGGGCACGACTTCACAGCTTGCGTAAAAACTCGCCGCCGACAAGGCCTTGTGTCAGGGCACGACTTTCAGTCGTGCCGTAAATGGCTTAAAATCAGCCCGGCCTTCAGGCCCCGCGGTTCTTTGTTTTCTCGATTGGGACACTTCTTGCGAGTTTTTCCGCAGCCTCTTCAGCACGCATATCAATTGAACAGAATAAATGCGGCCTTCAGCCCCCGAGGGAAAGCTCTTTCAAACTGACTCACTACCCCTCTTTGAATCAACTGAGCTTTCGCCGTCATCACGCCGCGACGTTCATTTTCCTGCCGGTTGGCAACACGCTTCCCGCAGCTCCAGGCAGCGCTGATCGTGTACCACCGCCCGCCCCGTGCTTTCTATCCCGCCATCCCTGCGGGGTTTCACGCTTGCTCGCGCACCGGCCCCCAACGCTACGGCCTTCTGCTCGTCTCAACTACGCTCGGCCTTTTTATGCTTCCTTCTTGGCCTTGGCCCGTTGCGCGGCCCACCGTCTGCGCTGCGCGTCGGCAATGCGCTTGCGCGCCTCGGCGCTCAGCACATGCTTTTTGTGCGCCTTGCCGGACACTGCT
>JAJYBT010000168.1 GCA_021778875.1 Acidobacteriota bacterium
GCAGGGCCGGTGATTGGCCGGTACGTTCTTTTGGCTTGGATGCGACGCCCGGCGGAACAGCAGCCTGTGCGATGAGGGTCGGCTGCCGTCAGCCCGTGACGCCGGGCCAGCGCGGCGTGATACGGATGAGATCGAGGCCGCCGAGATCCTGAATGGCGAAGATGGGCGAGGATGCAGGAACGGCGACGATGCCCCTCTCGGGCAGATCGAGGGATTCAAAGCCGGAGCTTGCGAGGCGGCCAGCGCCCTTGGCCGCGAACAGATAGGCCAGGCCAGGCACCGACTCGCCCGTGCCGCGCAGGCTGGTGCTTGTACGGCTGGTCATGACGGGGATGCGCTCGACGCAAAAGTAGTCCTCATCCACAAGGATGGAACGGTCAGAAAGCACCCTGGGCGGCACCTTGCCGGCGCGGGTGACGAGGCGGGTGGCCTCGAGGGATTTTTCGATGTGCAGCTCGCGGGGGCGGCCGTAGTCGTACATGCGGTAGGTGAGGTCGCAGTTCTGTTGTGCCTCCAGCAGGATGGAGCCCGGCCAGATGGCGTGGACGGTGCCTGCATCGACGAAGATCATGTCTCCGGCGGCGACGGGGAGGACGTTGAGGCTGTCTTCGAGGGTACCGTGCTTGATGCCGGCCCTGACCTGATCCAGAGTGACGCCGGGCTTGAGGCCGGCGGCCACCTGCGCGCCCGGCTCGGCGGAGAGCGCATACCAGCACTCGGTTTTGCCGCGGGGGTGGCCGTACTTCTGCGCGAGCCAGTCGTCGGGGTGCACCTGGACGCTGAGTTTCTCGCGGGCAAAGATGACTTTGATGAGCAGGGGCGAGTCGCTGGATGGAGCGGCCTTGCCGAGCAGGGCCTCGGGCGCTTCGCGGAAGAGCTTACCCAGCTTCTGGCCGGCATGCGAGCCGGTGGCAATCACACATTCGTCGCCGGTGAGCCAGACCTCGCCGATGGGGTCGCCCTGGGCGATGATTTCATACCAGGGGCGCAGGTCGGTGTAGCCCCAGACACGGGCGACGAACTTTGGCTCGATGCGAAAAGGCGTAAGCTCGGCAAAGGCAGACGGCCCGCTACCCGCGGGGCGGACAGCGGTTTTCTTCCGGAAAAAAGAGAACTTTGCCATCGTGAAATGCGCTCGAAACCGGGGAGAAACGAGGGCTGACAACATCACTGTAGCAGAGAAGCGCGGCAGGAACCGGCTGATTGCGAATGCTCCGGCCTGCGGCGGGGGCTTTGCGGACCGTTCGCGCGCTTCCAGCCGGTTTGGGCCTGGAAAAAGGCTTTTCCTGCATTTTCTTCGGCTTTTTGGCGGGGCTTTCCGTCATACGAACAAGAGGAGCGCGAGAGGGCAGGCCTGTGGAAGCCGTCACATGAGCACGCGATGGCCGGCTGGTAGAATCGCCGCGCACCCGCACTCCGGAGGAAAAGGCAAAATGAAGCGGTTGGGATGGTTATTGATAGTCGTGCTCTGGGCTGCGCCTGCGTGGTGCGCCAAGAAAATCACCGTGGGACAGCTGGAGGACATGCTGCACTCGATGCAGGAGGCCAAGAAGTCGGATGCGGACGTGGCCACCGCGCTGAAGCAGGTGGAACTGAGCGAAGAGCTGACCGTTGCGACGATGAACAGCCTGGTGACTTACGTGCCCGGCCCGTTGTCGACGGAGCAGATTTACGTGCAGGAGGCGCGGAGCGCAAACCTTGCCCCTCCGGCCGCGGACCTGCCCTCAACGCCCGCCCCGGATGCGGCAGCGCAGCAGGCGATTCTTGGCAAGGCGGCGGCTTACGTTACAAAGACCTATCAGCAACTGCCCAGCCTGACGGCAACCAAGACGACGCTTCGCTTTCAGGACAACGTGGAGGCCGTCGCGCCCAGCTCGGGCGTGAAGGGAAGCGCAACCGAAGTGGTGACCACGGCGGGCTTCTCCAATCCGGCCGCGTTTGTACACTACATCAACTCGACGGAGGCGCAGGTTGCCAGCGCGCAGGGAGCCGAGAAGATGCCTGCGGTGAAGGACAAGACTCCGTGGGGAGCGAACCGGATGATCGCGCTGCAGGAACCTGACCCGAGCCTGGGCGTGGTGCTGCAGGAGGCGCGGGCCGCGGGCAGCATCCAGTGGCTGCGCTGGGAAATGGTGAACGGCAAGCAGACGGCCGTCTATTCCTTCACGGTCCCCAAGAAGAAGTCGCGCATGGCGCTGAATGTGTGCTGCTTTCCGGATGTCACCCAGGCTGGAATTGCACGGTTCTACACGGCCACCACCGCGTCCACCATGGGCGGTGGCGGCAACGGCACAGGCGGCGTGGCGGGGAATATGCAATCGAACACCGATTGGCACAACTACAAGGCGACTGCGCCTTACCACGGTCAGCTCTTCATTGAGCCGGCGACGGGCATTGTGGTGCGCATGATTACGATGGCGGAACTGAAGCCATCCGATGTTGTGCACCAGTTGGACACGCGCGTCGATTATGGGCCGGTAAAGGTGGGCGACCAGACGCTGATTGTGCCGGTGAAGACGGTCATCAACACGGAGGTGGTTCCCAACGGGGATTCCGGCGCGGGGGCTTACAGCACGCGCTGCACGCTGTTTACCTCCGAGTACAAGAATTACCAACTGGCGGGCGGAAAGTAGCAGGCGCGGCAACAGGGCAGGCGGCAGCATGGGCACGCTGCCGCAGCGCCAGAACGGATGAGCAATCAGGGCAACCGCGCTGCTTTGCGCCGCCGGACAATCGTGACGCTGGAAAAGCTTGCGCCGGGGCCGTATGCTCGGTTCCATGATGCTCTCGCCCATTCTCGACCACATGTTTCATTTGCCGCTTCCCGTCGCTGAGAAGCTGCTGCGGCCATTCATCGTCTACCTGGCTCTGGTGCTGCTGCTGCGCCTGTTTGGCAAGCGGGAGCTGGCGCAACTGAACCCCTTTGACCTGGTTGTTTTGCTGTCACTCTCAAACACAGTGCAGAACGCCATCATCGGTGACGACAACTCGGTGACCGGCGGCGTGATCGGAGCCTTCGGCCTCCTGGCCATCAACTGGCTTCTGGTGCGCGTCCTCTTCCGCTCGCGCAAGCTGACGCGCGCGCTGGAAGGCCGGGCGACGGTGCTGATTCACAACGGGCAAATCGACAAGAAAGCGCTGGACCGCGAGGCGCTGACGCGCGAGGAGCTGCTGGAGGTGGTTCACCGGCAGGGGTTTGAAGGCTTTCACCAGGTCCACCGCTGCGAACTGGAGCCAAACGGCACATTCTACGTGGAGGCGTTCGAGCCCTCAGTGGCCGACAAGCGCCACACCGAGTTGTTGGCCCAGCTCGATGCGCTGAACCGCGAGGTCGCCTTGTTGCGCGCTCAGCCTTCCGGCCAATGAACGCTCGCGTTGATGCGATGTTTGCGTCTTAGACTGTAGAATCAGTCCCGCAGGAGACTTCCCCATGCATTCCGGCCCAGGCAGCAGGTACTTCCACGTACTGGCATCCTCTGCGCTCGCGGTTGCGGCGCTGGCGGGCGCGCAGACGCTGAAGCAGCGCCCGCCGGCCCGGCCTGCGGCCCCGGCCGCGCAGAGCCAGAGCCATGCTGCTCTGCCCCCGGCCGAGGCCGTGCTACCCCAGGGCACCAGCCTGCAGGTGGAAGTTACCCGCCACTACCCGATGAAGGCGGGCGAGGCGATTGAGGGAAGGCTGCTGCACCCGATTTATTCCGATGGCAGGCTGGCCGTGCCGGAGAACACACTGCTTCACGGCGAAGTGGTGTCTCTGCAGCCGGACAGAAAGGCCCGCTGGCATGCGCGGCTGATGGGCGACTTCACGCCGTTCCACAAGCCGCAGGTGCGCTTTGACGAGCTGATGCTCACGGGAAATCGGCTGGCGATCTCCGCCGCCGCGGCGGCCAACGGCGCTCCGGTGCTGCATTTGACTGCACCGGGCGTGACACCGAAGAAATCGTTTATTGCGCGCCATTGGGCGCAGGCGAAGAGCAACCTTCACGATCGCCTGGCATACTTTACCGCGCCGGGCAAGGGCGACCGCGCGCTGCAACTGCTCTATCACCAGTTGCCGTACCACCCCGAACGCATCGAGGCGCACACGGCGTGGTCGTTTGAACTGACGGCGCCATTGACAGTGCCGGATCCGGCTCCTCATGCGACCGCGACGGCGGCCCCAACCGTGCCGTCCAGCAGCAATCCTGAGACGTGGGCGGTGAACGCGCTGCTGACGCGCGACCTGACCTCTGCCACCGCGAAGCCTGGCGACGCGGTGCAGGCGCTGGTGATCGAGCCGGTCTTCGACAAGGACAAGCAGCTTGTGGTGCCGCAGGGTTCCACGCTGATTGGCAAGGTGGCGTCGGCAAAGGCGGCGCGCTCCTTTGGGCGGAACGGCAAGCTGCGCTTCACCTTCCAGCAGGTGCGCTTTCCCGAGGGCTATAACCGGCAGGTGCAGGGCTCGCTGGCCGGAGCCGCGACGGAAAAGACGCAGGACCTGTCCCTGGACGCCGAGGGCACGATCACTCCGCGCAACCGGTCGAGCGCGGTGGCGCCGCTGCTGCTGACGATGCTGGCCGGGCGCGCGCTGGACACGGATGGCAACATCACGGCGCAGACCGGCGTGGCCTCGAACGGCTTTGGACTGGCGGGGCGCATTGTGGGCATGGCGGCGGGCGATCGCAACCTTGCTGCGGGAATCGGCTTCTACGCGGCAGGGCTTTCGTTCTATGAGAATTTTCTGCGCTCGGGGCGCGACGTGGTGTTCCCCAAGGACACGCGCATCGAGATCCAGACTAACCCGCTGCGCGCGCCGGTGCTGAAGCCGGAGGGGCAGTAGAAATTCTCTCAGATTTTTAATATTCCTGTTGCGGATATATCCGTAATGGATATATATTTCTTCCATGGCAAGTGGAACCGCACCGGCGACACCGCTCACATCCGCTGTTTTCGCCATCCTGCTCTCGCTGGCCGAGGGCGACAAACACGGCTACGCCATGATGAAGGACGCCCGCGCGCCGGAGGGTGGCGGCGTTCTGATGGGGCCGGGCACGCTTTACGGCTCGCTGGACCGGATGATGCGCGACGGGCTGGTGAAGGAGTCGGGCATTTCAGACGACGAGCGGCGGCGCTACTACCGGCTGACGGGGCTGGGACGCGCCACGCTGGCCGCTGAAGCGCAGCGCATGAACGCCGCGGTCAAGAAGGCGAGATCGCTGGGGCTGCTGCCGCAGGGAGGCCGGTGATGAAGGGGCGTTTTGCGAATACGCGGCTGGAGGCGGTTTACGGATTTGCGCTGCGGCTGTATCCGGCGCGCTTTCGCGAGGCGTACGCGCCGCTGATGCAACAGGCCTTTGGCGATGCACTGCGCGACCGCACACTTTCGCAACGAGCCTTCATTCCGCTCGTCTTTCGGGACCTTCTGATTTCACTTGCAAGGGAGCATCTGACCATGCTGCGTGAATCGCTTGCCCGCCCTGCCCTGCTCTTCAACGCCGCCGTACTGGCCGGCATTTCAACGGTGCTGGCGCTGGCGCTTTACGCCATTCCGCAACAGGTGCTGCGCCTGGGCGCGAACGATCCGCAGGTGCAACTTGCCGGGGACCTGACGGCCCGGCTGGAACAGGGAGCGACGCCCGCCGAAGCAGTTCCTGGGGCGTCCATCGACATGGCGCGCAGCCTTGCGCCGTTCGTGATTGTGTATGACGATCAGGGCCGGCCGCTCGCCTCGCAGGCAACTCTGAATGGCAGTGTCCCCGCCCCGCCCGGCGGCGTCTTCGATTATGTACGCGTGCATGGGGAGGAGCGCGTGAGCTGGCAGCCGGTGCGCAGCTCGGCCGGGCCGGTTCGCATTGCGGCGGTGGTGATGCGGGTCAGCGGAGTGCATCCCGGCTTTGTGCTGGCGGGCCGTTCGCTGCGCGAGGTGGAAGCGCGCGAGCAGCTTGTCTGGATCCTGGCCGGACTCGCATGGCTGGCCATGCTCGGGCTGATTGCCATGGGGACGCTGGCCTTCGGGTGGTATACGCGGCCGACGAAGACTGCCTGACGCGTCCGGCTTCTGCAGCACTCAGAAGGGAGCGGTCGAGCCTGTGCGAGGCGACTACTCCCACTCGATGGTGCCGGGCGGCTTGGACGTGATGTCGTAGACGACGCGGTTGATGCCGCGGACCTCATTCACAATGCGGCTGGAGATGCGCTTGAGGACTTCATAGGGCAGCGGAGTCCAGTCGGCGGTCATGCCGTCCTCGGAGTGCACGGCGCGCACGGCGGCGGTGTAGGCGTAGG
>JAJYBT010000169.1 GCA_021778875.1 Acidobacteriota bacterium
GGATTTCGAGCCTTCCAACGATTGTTACGGCATTTCTTATGTCAAAACAGCCCAAACGGGTGGATTCGATTACAGGCTGGAAGTCGTACCACCAGACCAGCTTCAGGCCACAGTGGCCAACGATGGCGCGGAGAGCAGGGTCGTCACGGCCGTTTCATTCGACGCAAGTCACCAGGCCAACGTGATTTCCTACGGCTGGACGGGAGACACAACCACGGTTTACGAGGCGCAAACCGTCATCGCTAACTCGGCAAGCGAAATTGCAAACCAGGCTGTGACACTGGCTGCCGATGGCTACTTCATCAGCGCCTTTGGCGGCAACGATACAGATGGCTACATGCTGATCGGAATGCGAGTTCAGGGCGATACGATGGCCCGTCCGATCTATGTGACCACTGCAAACCCGGCCGGCTCAAACTCGGCCAACACCCTCCCGCAGCAAAACCCGCCGTACGCCACTGAAGTCATCACCGGCGGATTCTTCGGCAGCTTCACCACCGCGTCAAGCGAGGTTTACGTTTCGGAAGAATAAGCCAGCGGCAGGCGCCCCACCCTTAAACGGGCAATGAACCACGTGTGCCCCAGCCTTCCCGCGTTTTCTGCGGGAAGGCTGGGAGACCACGACTCCCACCCAGCCCCTCCCAAATTTTCCCGTCCGCTTTGCAGATAATTTCCCCTCAATCCAGCACAATGGAAATGGGTGAGTAGAAAGCCGTCAGGTACCCCCCTGGTCCAAACAGGATTCCGTCGAGTCACCACCCCGGCCCGGAGCGAGAGTCTGGAAGCTAGCAGCTAAAGGCCCCCCTCCCCCCCCTCCCCCCCCTATAGCCCCAAAAATAATTTGCAGTTTTCCACAAAAAGTTTGCACATCATTTCGCGGTACTCTTTGCCGCGACTTCGCTTCAAGGCCTCTGCAGTCCGCACAGCGGCTCCGCGGACACGCTCTTGCCATTGAGATCAAAGCACATCGCTCCATCCACATCCGTCGCGTAGGTGTGAACCCTGGCCGTCTGCAGCTCGCCCAGCACCTCTTCGCGCGGATGCCCGTAGCGGTTATGCAGCCCGCAGGAAATCACCGCCCAGTGCGGCGCAACGCGCGCCAGAAACTCCGGCGTGGTCGATGTGACGCTGCCATGATGACCCACCTTCAGCAGCGTGCTTTTGAGGCCGTGCTCGGCCAGCATCGCCTGCTCGATGGGCGCTTCCGCGTCGCCTTCGAGCAGCACCGACGTAGCCTCATACGCCACATGCAGCACCAGCGAATCGTTGTTCGCCGGTTCCGCTCCCGGCTGATAATCGCGCATCGGCGCCAGCACGTTTACCTGCGCGTCGCCCAGCGCCAGCGCATCGCCGGCGCGCAGCAATCGCTGGCGCACATGCAGTTGCGCAGCCTCACTCAGAAGCGCGTCATATGCGGCGACGCGCGGGTTGTTGCCCACCCACAGTTCCGCAGGATGAAAGTTGCGCAGCACCGCCGGCAATCCACCCAGGTGGTCGGAGTGCGCGTGGCTCAACGCCACCACGTCCAGGCGACGAATGCCGCGCGCCCACAACGCGGGCGAAACAACCTCTTCGCCGATGTCGAAGTCCTGCGGAGCCTGCCGCGGCCCCCCGCCAAATCCGCCTCCATCCACCAGCAGCGTCTTGCCGTCAGGCGTAATCAGCAGAAGCGAGTCGCCCTGGCCCACATCAATGGCCTCCACCAGCAGCGCGTTGTGCGGATGTTCGATGGGCCGCGGCGCAACGGCAACGAGCGCCGCCAGCAGCAGCGCCGCCCATGCGGCGCGGCGCTGCCATCGCTCTCCGCGCGCCAGCATCATCGCCGCCGCCAGCAGCATGCAGAAGATTGCCGATTGCCACAACAGCGGCGCGGGAATGCGAAAATCGCCCATCGCAAGCGAGCCGAAAAGGCGCACCAGCGCCACTCCAATGTGAAGCAACAGGGCTGCAACCATGCCCGGCACAACGGCCGCGGCAGGCCACACAATCAGCGCCAGCAGCGTCAGCAGCGCCGCGGGCAGCAGTATCACGAGCAGTGGCAGAATCAGCAGATTCACCGGCAGAGCAAATACGGTGATGCGATGAAAGTAGACGGCCATGGGCAGCGTCATCGCCAGCTCCACGACGCAGGAGACGACGAGCAGTTCAACGCAGCGCAGCGCAAAGCGCACCGCCCACGGCATGGCGCGCCACGCAATGCCGCGCGACGCCGCCCGCTGCATGCGCTCGGCAATCATGCGCAGAATCACGCGAAACTGCGCCAGGCGCGGCTCAAGCTTCACGTCGATCGCGATAAGCTGCAAATCGCGCGTCGCGGTCAGATAAGGATGAATTGTTCTCTGCAGAAGCGGCGTGGCCACGCCCGCAATCGCAATCACGGCCAGCAGCGTCATCTGCAGGCTGGAGTCGAAGAGGCTGCGCGGGCTCGCCGCCAGCAGGCACAGCGCGGCAAAGCCGATCACATTCAGCGGACTGCGCTCACGATAAACAAGCCGCCCCAACAGGTAGAGCGTAATCATCCACAGCGAACGCTGCGCCGGCGTTGCGAAGCCTGTAAGCAGCGCGTAGGCAAACGTTCCCACGATGGTGGCCAGCGTGGCCGGCACGCGCGGCAGACGCAGGCGGCGCGCAATCCACAGCAGGCACGCGGCCACAATGGCCAGATGAAAACCCGATACCACGAGCATGTGAAACGAGCCGGTGCGCTCAAATCCTGCGCGCAGCGAATGTGTCAGATAGGTGCGGTCGCCGGTGGTCATCGCGGCCAGCATGATGGCGTCGTTGCGATCGAGGCGCAGCGCGGCGGGCAGGCGGCGGATGGCTGTGGGCAGGGCCAGCAGGCGCGCTCCAGCCGCATGCTGCATCGCCCTGAGCCGGCAGCCCATCCATCTGCCCGGCGCAACGCCCAGCCGCTCAACGCGCGCGATGCTCACCGGTGCAGTGGCGCTCATGCCCTGGTCCAGCAGATAATCCGCGCGGCTCCACGCGCCGGGATCGCGATAGGTCTCAGGTGAAAGCAGTTGGACCACCGCGCGAATCCGCTCGCCACACTGGAAGGGCTGAGGGCTGCTGTGGCCCTGCGGCCAGCGCACGGTGAGCCGCACGCCTCCAGAGGCTGGGGCCTGCCGATCCGCCTCGTCCGTGACAACCTCGATGCTTGCAACGCGCAGATCGATGCGTTGCGACGGAGCTTCGCCAGCCGGCTCATCGGCATTCTGCGCTGTCTCGCTGCGCAAGGCTCCGGCATCCGTAATCGTGCCCTCAACCGTGCGCAGCAGGCCGTCAGACAGCGCGGCCACCGCGGGCGCGGGCGCAGGTTGCGGCTGCATCTCCGCGCACCACGCTCCCAGCAGAATCCACAACACCGCCAGCGGAAGCCATACGATGCGCTGCGCCTTGAATGCTGCGATGCAGCACAGCAGCGCCACGGGAGCCAGCGCGACAAGCATCATGCTGGGCCGCAGCCACTCAATGCGCGTGAGCGCGATGCCGCCCGCAAACAACCACGCAGCATGAAAGAGCGGCATCGCGCCTGGCTGAGGGCTCAAGCCTGCAGGCGCAGGTGGTGAGACAGAGGGCCCGGTGGTCATCGATTGCAATTGCATTGTGCGAGAAATGGCTCTATGCGCCTCAAGCCTATCAGGCGCGCCGCAACTGGACCACCGTTTCCAGATGGAATGTCTGCGGAAACAGATCGGCAAGGGTGACCGATGCAAGGCCGTAGCCGGACGCGATCAGCGCGCGCAGGTCGCGGGCCAGCGTGGCCGGGTCGCAGGAAACATAGACCAGCGCGGGAGCCTGCATCGCCGCCAGCAGCGCCGCGCTCTCCGCGCCGAGGCCGCTGCGCGGCGGGTCCACGATTATCAAATCAGGCCGCGCGGCATTGCTGTGGCGTCGCAGGAATGCGGCCGTCTCCGCGCGAACGGCTGTGCCGGTTGTGCCGGCCAGATTCGCCTCAAGCGCGGCGATAGCGGCAGGCGCGGACTCGACCGCAACCACGCGGGCAAAGCCGGCCGTGAGCCGCTGCGCAAACAGTCCCACGCCGGCAAACAGATCCCATGCCAGTGCGCCGCATTGGCCCGCCGTTACGCGTTCCACCAGCGCATCCACAAGCCAGCGATTCACCTGGAAAAACGCGCCGTGATCCACGCGATAGTCGAAGCCTGCTGCGCGGTAAACGAGAGAGTCATCTCCCCAGCGCGCAAGCGTGCGCGGCGGCTGGCCCGCGCTGCCCTCGACGACAAGCTCGATGCCTTTCAGCGCGGGAATGTGTTCTGCGATACTGCGCGCAAACTCGTCGAAGCGAACCTTCGCCGGGCGGGGGATAATGACGCTCGCCAGCAGCGCGGTCTCGTCCGCATTACAAAATAGCGATAGCTCAGCGGGCCGTAGCGTCGGTGCAACCTGTTGCAATGTTTCCGCCACCGCCCGCGCGCCCCGCATCAGCAGCGGAGCGGCGATGGGGCACTCGCTCACCGGAATCACAGCATGCGACCGCCGACCGCGATAGCCGGGATTTCCCGCCGCATCAAAGGCCAGCCGGATGCGATTGCGATAGCTCCACGGCTGGCCCGCGAGTACGGCAATCGCATCGGGCGCGCGTACGCCGCCGCGCTCCAGCGTCTCACGCAGAATGGCCTGCTTCAGCTTGAGTTGCGTCTCGTAGTCTGTGTGCTGATAGTGGCAGCCGCCGCACGCTCCAAAGTGGCGGCATGAGGGTGCAACGCGCTCGGGCGCCGCCGCGATGATCTCTTCGCACTCCGCGGTTGCATAGCCGCGCTTGTCTTCCACGATGCGCACCCGAGCCTGTTCGCCCGGCAGCGTGAGCGGCACAAACACGGCCTTGCCCTCAACGCGGGCCAGGAACGCGCCGCCGTAGACGGGCTTTTCAATCTGCACGAGCTGGGTGGTAGGCGCGGTCATTGCTGGCTCATATAGAAAAGACTCAGCCGCGGCAGGCCATAGTGTACGAGCAACTGTTTTTGCACAAACTGGTGCTCCACCTGCCGCAGTTGCACTGCGCCCATGCGGCTGCGATAAGGCGTCAGCTCGCGCGCGGCATGCTCCTTGAGAGCCACCAGCAAATCTTCAGGCGCGGCGGCGGTGAGCGCTGCAAACAGCTTCTCTTCCAGCACGGTGAGAGTGCGCTCCAGCGCTTCAAGATTGTTGGCGGCAGCGTTGTCCGGCTGCGCGGTGCGTACTTCTCCAGCCAGTTCGCGCAGGCGTGCCGCAGTTGCCGCGCATGCTTCAGACGCAATGGCCGCGGAGTCCAGCGCTGTGGCGGCGGCTTCAAGATGTGCGGCCACGCGCTCGTGCTCAAAGCCTGGCGCAAGGCTGGTTGTATTGGCGGATGCCGTGCCCGCTGAAGCTTCGCGCAGCTCTTCCGCAGCCTGCATCACGGCCTGCGCGCACCACGCCAGCCCGTTGATGCGCCGCATTCTGCCCCGCTGCTGGCGCGCCTCATACTTGTCAAAGGCCGCGTCGATGCCGCGCAGCACGGCTTCGAGAGGAACGCCTGCCTCGCGCCATGTTTCAATCAGCGCCCAGTCCAGCGTACTGAGCAGCAGCAACGACCCACGCCGCTGCTGGAAGCGCTCCTCAATTTCCGTAAAGTAGTTGAAGTAGTTCACGGTGCGCGCCTATTGTGCGCGGCTGCGCGAACGCGGTGCGCGGTTGCGCTCAAACAGAATGCGCAGGCCATCGAGCGTGAGCATGTCGTCAATCTCGTCGATGAAGCGCGAGTCCGCCGAAATCTGCCGCGCCAGACCGCCGGTGGCAATCACGCGGGGCGCGGCGCCCAATTCGGCCATCATCCGTTCCAGAATGCCGTCCACCAGTCCGATGTAGCCATAGTAGAGGCCGCTCTGCAGGTGCGTGACGGTGTTGGTGCCGATGACCTTTGACGGGCGCTTGATGTCGATGCGTCCCAGGCGCGCGGCGCGCGAAAACAGCGCATCCGCGCTGATGCCCAGCCCCGGCGCAATCGCTCCGCCCATATATTCGCCCTTGGCCGAGACCACATCGAAGGTTGTTGCCGTGCCAAAGTCCACAATGATGCACGGGCCGCCATAGCGCTCAAAGGCGGCGATGGCGTTCACCAGCCGGTCCGCGCCCAGCTCCGTCGGGTTATCCACCAGCACCGGCATTCCGGTCTTGATGCCCGGCTCCACAAACAGAGGCTGCACATGGAAGTAGGTCTCGCACATCTGGTGCAGCGTGGACTCCACCGGCGGCACCAC
>JAJYBT010000170.1 GCA_021778875.1 Acidobacteriota bacterium
CCGCAACTCCGTGTATGGCCCCGGGCTGCAAACCATGGACATGAGCCTTGTCCGCGAGTTCAATATGACGGAACGAGCGCACTTTGAGGCCCGGGCCGAGTTTTTCAACGCCTTCAACCACACCAACTACGGAATCCCAAACCGGTTCGTCAACACGTCCAGCTTCGGCAGTATCACTGAGGTAGCGACGCCCGGCAGAGAGATCCAACTCAGCGCTCGCGTCAGTTTCTAGCTGCTCGCGTTCCCGTCAGTTCGCAGAATGCGGCGGGGGTCCTCTGACCTGCCGCATTCTGCTTTACTCGTTTACAAAATTCACCACTTTGGGTCCAATCTCAGCTGTGCATTGGCGCGGAGCCAGGTGCCCGCAACCCTTAATCACAGCCAGCTCAGAATGTGGCACGAGCTGATGCATCTTTTCCGCCTGGCGCAGCGGAGTGATCTGATCCAGCGCACCCCACACAATCAAGACGGGCATCTGCAACGACGGCAGCAGGCTGTCCGTGGCGTCCTTGCCGGTGAGCATGGAAGCGAGCGCACGGTGGATAACCCAGGCATTCTTCTCTGAGGCGCGCAAGATATCGCTCGCGATGAACCCCGGCACCTTGGGTGGGTCCGGCATCAGCAGAGCATCCAGATCATCCAACTGGCCGGGCGTGGTCGGGGTAAACAGCGCCGTGTTCCAGGTGGGCTTCTCGTAAATCCCGGCGCTGTCAAACAGCATGAGTTTGCTGACCCGCTTCGGATGCCGGGCTGCGACCAGTTGCACGATCCAGCCGCCCATGGACCACCCTCCCAGATCCACCTGCCGCAAGCCCATCGCATCCAGAAAATGCACCACCACCGCAGCCTCGTCGGGGACTGAGTAGGAAAAATTCGTCGGCTTTTCGCTCTGGCCATACCCGGGCAGGTCGGGCAGAAATACCCGATAACCCGCTTTGGCCAGATACGGCGCCAGATTCTGCCAGTCCTCCGCGCGGGCTCCCAAGCCGTGCACCAGCACCACGGGGGTCCCGCCCGCCGGCCCAAGCTGGTAATAGTGAACGCGGTATCCCTCGACCGCGGTCCATCGGCTCTGCGCGCCAGCCAGCAGCATGCGCAGTTCCGTAGACTCCTGAAAGAACTCCACCGGACGCGCCCAAAAGACCGCGACCGAAAGGACCACGGCCAACAACACGCCCAGCGCGGCCCAGCGCCACCGGCGGGGTCGGATCATGCACCCTCCTGAAATTGCAGGGCTTGCGCTCGCTGCCAGCCTGCCTCCATCACCCGCACGGTCACGGGGTCCACCACCAGGGAGCTGTGGCTGTTCCACTGCGCACGCTCCACCCAGCGCACCTCATCGGCATCCGATGCCGCCTGAAGCGAGCCCCCGACAACGCGGCAAAGATAATCGGCAATGACGTAGTGGTAGCGAACCCGTTCGCCCTCCCGGTGGATGCGATCCAGCAGTTCGATCAGTTCGATAGGCTCCACCGTCAGACCGGTCTCCTCGCGCACCTCGCGGATGACGCCGGCCATGAGTGACTCGCCCACCTCCAGCAGGCCGCCCGGCAAAGACCAATGCCCTTTCAGCGGCTCCTTCCCGCGCCGAACCAGCAGGACACGCCCCTGCTGAACCACCACCGCCCCCACGCCGACGAGGGGTGCACTCGGAAATTCTCGCTCCATTGTCCTCCGCTTCCAGGGTAACTCGGCCATCTCTCCCCAGTAGAATCCCGAAGCGGCCATTGCGCAACCATGCACCTTCCCGCAACTATCCCCGCCACCGGCTCCAGCATCGTTTTCCCCGGCGTATCATCAAACTAGGCAGGGAGGAAAAATGGCGGAGTTCACGCTGCGAATCGACGGTATGCACTGCGGGTCCTGTGTTCGGCGCGTTTCCCAGGCGCTTGCTTCCATTGAGAAAGTCCACGTGGAGGAGGTGCGCATCGGCGCTGCAAGGCTCAGCACCACCGTAGATCCGGCCCCCGTCGATCAGGCGATTGCTACTCTGGCCAAAGCCGGCTATACAGCTCGACTGGAGCAATAACTGCGCCCATGGCTTCGCACCAGACAGAATCGCTTACACTGCCTGTCCTTGGCATGACGTGCGCTGCATGCCAGCACCACGTGGAGTATGCCCTGCGCTCGACCGCGGGTGTGGAGTCTGCCCGTGTAGACCTGATGGCTCATCGGGCGAGTGTCGTGTTCGATCCCGCAATTGCAGAGCCGCATAACCTGGTGGCAGCGATTCGCGCAGCCGGATACGACGCCGTATTGCCGCGCGCCGGCGAATCCACCACCGAGGAACGTGCCGGCCATGCCGCCTCCGAATCGGCCAGGAAGGCCTGGACGACGATCGTGGCGGGCATTCTCGCAATGATCCTTTCCATGCCGCTGGGCGGCGAAATGGGAGAATCAGGCAACCTTCTGATGCAGGCAATGCCTTGGCTATACAGCCTGCCTCAGGGTCTGCTGCGCTGGGTGCTCCTCGGCGTAACAGCGGCGCTGATGACATGGGCAGGACGAAGCATTTATTGGAACGCTGCTCGCGGGCTGCGCCATGGCACAACAAATATGAACACACTGGTCAGCCTGGGGACCGGTGTCGCTTTTCTGTATTCTGCCTTCGCAACGCTCTGGCCCGCATCGGGCCGCCAGGTTTACTTTGACGCCGTCCTGCTCATCCTTGGCTTTCTGCTGCTGGGCAAGGTTCTGGAGGCACGCGCAAAGCGCCGTGCTCTGGAGGCGCTCAACCTGCTCAGCCGCCTGCGTCCGGCCACGGCCCGGCGCATCCTCAACGGCGTAGAGACCGTCGTTCCGCTCAATGAAATCCAGCCCGGAGACAGCGTGCTCGTTCTTCCCGGGGAGCGCTTCCCGGTGGATGCCGATATCCTGGAAGGCCGCACGACGGTGGATGAATCCATGCTGACGGGCGAGTCCACGCCGCAAACGCGCGAACCGGGAGGCCGGGTGCTGGCTGGTTCGCTCAACTACGACGGAGCCGTCGTGTGCCGCGCCACGTCGCTGGGCGAATTCACGGTGCTGGCACAGATTACGCGGATGGTGGAGCAGGCACAGTCCTCGCGAGCACCCATGGAGCGGCTTGCAGACCGGGCAAGCTCCATCTTTGTGCCAACGGTGCTTGGCCTGGCTCTGCTCACGTTCGTGGCATGGATCGTCGCCACCCATTCCCTGCAGATGGCCTTGGCAAGCACCGTTGCCGTGCTGGTGATTGCCTGCCCCTGCGCCATGGGGTTAGCCGTGCCTGCCGCCCTTACCGTGGCCGTGGGCCGTGGAGCGCAGCTCGGCGTGCTCTTCAAGGGAGGCGAAGCGATCGAGCGCCTGGTCCGCCTGGACGCAATTGTTCTCGACAAGACGGGAACCATTACAGTTGGTCACCCAGTGCTCTCCGCCGTACATCCGTTTGCGGTGTACACCGAAGATCAGATCCTTCGCATCGCCGCCGCGGCCGAAGAAAGATCCAACCACCCGCTCGCACACGCCATCGTGGATTACGCCCGCGACCAGCAACTCACCTGGGAGCCTGCGGAGGACGTGCAGATTCTCCCCGGCCGAGGCCTTACGGCAAAGGTGGACGGCTATAACTGTGTCCTCGGCAACGAAGCGCTCTTCCGCGAATTTTTTGGGCGTGTTCCCGACAGTGTCCCTCCCCCCAAGCCCGGCACAACAAGGCTGTGGATGGCCCTGGACAATCATCCTGCCGGTTGCTTTGATGCCCGCGACACGCTCAGGCCGGAGGCTGCCGAGGCCGTAATCGCACTGCGCCATGCGGGATTACGCGTCATTATGCTCACGGGCGACTCGGCCTTTGCCGCTGCACCGATTGCTCAGCAGGCTGGCATCTCAGAGGTCGAGGCAGGTCTTGATCCCGCCGGGAAACTCGATCGGATTCGCGCGCTGCAGGAGCGCGGGTTGCGCGTAGCCATGGTAGGAGACGGCATCAACGATGCCGGCGCGCTTGCGCAGGCCGATGCAGGCATTGCGATGGGGACAGGGGCTGATTTGGCACAGGAGGCTGGCGACGTTCTGCTGCTGCGCACGCAGCCCATGGCAATTCCCGCCGCAATTGACCTGGCAGGCTCAACGCTGAGCGTGATGCGGCAGAATCTGATCTGGGCGGCGGCTTACAATCTGCTGGGAATTCCGCTCGCTGCGGGGCTGCTCTACCCCGCTTTCCACGTGTTGCTCAGTCCGTGGGTGGCTGCTGCGGCCATGGCCCTCAGTTCCGTCAGCGTGCTCACCAACAGTTTGCGCCTCAGGCGCTGGCAGCCGCACTCCGTCCCGGCGTTCTCAGCACGCTAAACTGATTACAGGGTTCTTCCGTGCGCATCCTCACCCGCTACATTCTCGGCGAAATTCTCTCACACACGCTCATCGGATGCGCTCTGTTCACCTTTGTTCTCTTCATGCGCGATCTTCCCCACATCCTGGAGATGATCGTTCGCAACAGCTCCACCTTCACCAACGTTCTGGAGATCTTTCTTTTTACCCTGCCCAATACCTTCCGCGTGACCATTCCCATGGCCGTGCTGGTAGGCATATTGCTGGGATTCAGCCGGCTGGCCGCAGACAGCGAAGTCATCGCCATGCGCGCCTCCGGCCTGGGAATCGGCTTCTTTGTGCGCGTGGCTTCGCTGGTAGCGGTGGGCGGAACCCTGATTGGGCTCGTGAATTCCCTATACGTTGCCCCGCGCGCCAATCAGGCCATCCTGGCCATGCAGCAAGCTTTGGAGACATCGCAGGCTTCGTATGAGATTCAGCCGCGTGTCTTCTACGAGGATTTTCGCAACTTTGTCCTTTACGTGCAGGATGTTCGCGGCGGCGCGGGCGCAGCCAACTGGCGGCAGGTTTTCATGGCGGATGTCAGCGATCCATCCACGCCGCTGATCACAACCGCAGCTTCGGCAACCGTCGTCAATGATTCGACCCAGGAACTGCTGATGCGCCTGCGCGACGGCTCCCGGCATGAGACCGTGGCAGGCCAGCCGCAGCAATACAACATTTCCACCTTTACCAGCACGGATCTTCCTCTGACGCTCAGCCAGCAGAGCGACGTACACCTGGGCCGCATGGACACCGCCATCTACGCTCTCCCCATGGATGCACTGGAGAAGCGCATCCACGGCCCGGACGGCAGACGATTTCTGATCGAGTACCACACGCGCCTGGCGTATCCGGCGGCATGCCTTGTGCTGATGCTGGTCGGCGTTCCTCTCGGCGTGGTCTCGCGTCGTGGCGGCAAGAGCTCCGGCTTCGTCTTCACGTTGCTGCTGGTCATTCTTTACTACGTCCTCTCGTACACCGGCATAGCGCTGGGCCGCCAGGGCAAGCTGCCGCCGTCAATCGCTGTGTGGCTCGCCAACCTCGTCTTCGCCGCGGCGGGAATTTTTCTGCGGTGGCAAATGGCCAGCGGAGGCCGCGTTCTCAGCGCCTTTACAGGCCTTGCCTTGCGCATCCCGCGTCCCAGTTTCAGGCAGAGCCGCAATGGAAAGCGTCTCAGCTCTCTGCTCACCCGGCTTCAGCAGCCCACTTCGCGCTCAGGAGCCCACGGGGCCTTCCCGCGCATTCTGGATGGCTACGTAATTCGAGAGTTTCTGAACACGTTCTTCCTCGTGCTGATCAGCTTTGTGCTGCTGATGCTGGTCTTCACCTTCTTTGAGCTAGTGGGCGACATCATCCGCAACCACATTGCTCTCACCACGGTTGGCGCCTATCTGGTAAACCTGACCCCCAGCATGCTCTACCAGATTGCGCCTCTGGCTGTACTCATCGCCGTCCTCGTCACATTTGGCGTGCTGAACCGCAACAGCGAAATCGTTGCCATGAAGGCAACCGGCATCAGTCTCTACCGGCTCGTTGTTCCCATCGTCTCCATCGCAGCCATCCTTTCCGTCTGCCTGTTTTTGTTTGACCAGTTCTACCTGCCGCAGGCCAATCGGCGGCAGGAGTCACTGCGCAGCACCATCAAGGGCCGTCCGCCTCAGACCTTCCTGCATCCCGAACAGAAGTGGATGTTTGGCCAGCCGCATCCCGGCGAACCCGGTCGCATCTTCTACTACCAGTTCTTTGATCCGGATCGCAACGAGTTTGCCAATCTCTCGATCTTCGAGTTCGATCCCTCCACGTTCTCTCTCACTCGGCGCATCTTTGCCGCACGTGTCTTCTGGGACTCCGACACGAATTCCTGGCACTTCCAGAATGGATGGGAGCGCGACCTGAACGGCGCCAA
>JAJYBT010000171.1:0-2566 GCA_021778875.1 Acidobacteriota bacterium
GCGCCAGCAGCGACGACCAACGGCGGTGATGACGGTGAACGACCTGACGGCGCTGGGCGCACTGCGCGCGTTGCATGCGCTGGGCATCGGCGTACCGACGCAGATGTCGCTGGTGGGCTTTGACGGGATTCTGCTCGGTGAGGCGGCGTTTCCCCCGCTCACCACTGTCGCAGTTGCGCGCCGGGAGATGGCCGAGCGCTGCCTGGAGGCCCTGGGCAAGCTGCAGCAAAACGTGGGCACGCGCGGACCGCTGCTTTCGGTTCCTGTGCTGCTGGTAGAGCGGGAGTCGACCGGGCCGGCGCCCCGAACGCGCACATGAACGGGATCAGCGCCAGGCAAAGTTGAGAAGAGCGCAGATGGCAAGCAGCAGTGCGGAGAGCACGAGCAGCCTGCCGATCTTTTCGCCGCGCAGCCCTTCGCGCAGCGTCAGGCGCATGGGGGCTGGCTGCGGCGCTGTTTCGCGCTCGGGCTCGGTACTGGCCAGCGAGGCCACAACCAGCGCGATGCCGAAGCTGTAGAGCGCGATGTGGAAGTTGGCGTTCATGATGCTGCCGTAGCGGATAAGCCGGAGCATTACGGCGGACTCATGCGCAAGCGAGACGCCCGCGCCGCAGAGAAAGCCGAGGAAGGCGCCGCGGGCGGTGGTGCGCCGCGTGGTCATGCCCAGCAGAAAGATGGCCCAGAAGGGCGCACCGAAGAGCGAGAAGATCAGCTGCACCTGCTCCATCAGGTTGCTGAAGTAGAAGCTGCTGGTGCACTCCGCAATGCCGATCCCCATGGCAACGATGGTGGCGAGCTTGCCGATGTAGAGGTAGTGGCGCTCGGTGCGCCCGGGGCGCAGATGCGTGCGATAGATGTCCTGCGTCCAGACGGCGGCGAAGGCGGAGATGTTGGCGGCAAGGCCGGACATGAGGCTGGCCACCAGCGCAGTGAGCCCGAGTCCGAGCAGGGTGGGGCTGTAGAAGAGGGTCATCATGGCGGGCAGAGCCTGATCGAAGCGCTGCACGGTGCCCAGTTGCGGCAACGTGTGGATGGCCGCGAGCCCGGGAATGACCACCAACAGCGAAAAGGCGAGCTTGCCGAAGCCGGCCCACAAGGGGACCTGGCGCGCCTCTGCCAGGGTACGCGCTGCCAGAGCGCGCTGAATCTGCACAAAGTCCGTTCCCCAGTAGCTGAAGCTGAGCACAAAGCCCAGGCCGAGCATCACGCCGGTCAGGTCCATCTGCCCATGCGGATCCACCAGCGGAAGACGGCTCCACAGGTGGCCCTGCATGCCCGGCAGCGGCGCACCGCTTTTGACAATGCCCACGGTGCGCACGAAGATGGGCGCCAGGCCGGCGACCATGACCACGAGTTGAAAGACTTCGTTGTAGATGGTGGCGCGCACGCCGCCCATGAGCACGTAGACGAGCACCACCACGGCGGAGATGAGCGCGCCGACCCAGAACTGGAGGCCTACAAGCACATGCAGTACCTGCGCCATGGCATAGAGGCTGATGCCGGAGAGCATGAGCATCACGATGGCCGAGACGTAGGCATTCAGCAGCCGGACGCGCCGGTCATAGCGCACCTCAAGATACTCCGGCACGCTGTGCACGCCGCTCTGCCTGTAGACGGGGATCATCCAGAGGGCAAGAAAGACCATGCCGGGGATGGCGCCGATCCAGTAGAAGTGAAAGGCCTGCACGCCATACTCGGCAGCCATGGCGCTGAGGCCCACGATCTCCAGCGCGCCGCAGTTGGCGGAGAGAAACGACGCGGCCACCACACCCATGGAGATGGAACGGCTGGCATTCAAATATTGGCCCGCATTCGCAGTGCGCCGGCGGGAGAGCCATCCGATGACGAGGGTGGTCAGGAAATAGGCGGGGATGACGGCAAGGCCCAGCGGGCTGAGTTCAGCGGTTGGCGTATGCACAAATGGAGTACCTTGCCGGGGCCGGCTGGACCAAACTATACGTGAGGCGCGGAAAAGATGTCGAGGACGAAGGTGCGAGTCTTCGCCCTCGACACGGAGCCCTCCGCAGTTGGCAGTACGGCACTCCTGCCGGCTGAATGTGTCAGGGTATCTTCAGCCAGACAGGAGTTGGAGCCCGAGGACTCGTTCGTGACGGAACGAATCCCGCAGCATGCCTGCGAGGCTGCTCGGAGGATGGCCATCGCAACCATGCGTGGAAGCAGAGCCTGCGACGAAGGAGCATGCGGGCACGCTGGCTTCGCAGCGGGTGTATACGTGTTCATGTATACGTATGCATTCCGCGTTGAGCCAACTTTAAGCCTGCCCCCGGGGCCTGTCAAGACGAACACTTTGTCCGGTTTCTCCGGCTGGCAGGCTGCGCTGGGTTCGGCTGGCTTCCCCTCGCGGCACGGTGGTCCGCTGGCCGCTGGCCGGGCGGGCGCGGTGGCGGCCGGTTCTGCGGCTTCGGACCCGCTTCGAGCTGATTCCAAAGCGCTTTGGGCCAGTTTCAGGCCCGGTTTTGTCGGGGCCGGGTGGCCCAGGTGGAGCCCCCGGATTCCCTGCCCGGCGCCCTGCCGGGTGGCACCGGAAAGCGTCTTCCGTGCGACA
>JAJYBT010000171.1:2576-6218 GCA_021778875.1 Acidobacteriota bacterium
AATGGTGGCATACGCGATGACCAACCACGCCACATCCGCCGCCGTTCCCGAGCCTGTTGTCGTCACCCCGGAGTTGCTGGCCCAGCACAGCATTACGCCGGAAGAATACGAGCGCATTCTTGCAGCTCTTGGGCGTGTCCCATCTCTAACGGAATTGGGCATTTACAGCGTTATGTGGAGCGAGCACTGCTCCTATAAGTCCAGCCGCGTGCACCTGAAGCGCCTGCCCACGCGGAGCGAGCGGGTGGTGCAGGGGCCGGGCGAGAACGCCGGCATTATTGACGTGGGCGACGGCTGGGCCTGCGCCTTCAAGATTGAGAGCCACAACCATCCCAGCTATATTGAGCCCTTCCAGGGCGCGGCCACGGGCGTGGGCGGCATTCTGCGCGACATCTTTACGATGGGCGCCCGGCCGCTGGCAGTGATGGATTCACTGCGCTTTGGGCCGATCCGCACGGAGGATTCGCCGGAGCCGGAACTGGTGCCGAAGAACCACTCCATTGTGGAGGGCGTGGTCAGCGGCATTGCCGGTTACGGCAACTGCTTTGGCGTGCCCAACCTGGGCGGCGAAACCAAGTTTGAGCCCTGCTACAGCGGCAATCCGCTGGTGAACGCGTTTGCGCTGGGGCTGGTGCATAAGGACGAAATCTTCTACGGCAAGGCCACGGGCACGGGGAACCCTGTTATTTATGTGGGCGCCAAGACCGGCCGCGACGGCATCCACGGCGCCACCATGGCCAGCGAGGAGTTCAAGGAAGGCTCGGAGCAGAAGCGGCCCAACGTGCAGGTGGGCGACCCCTTCATGGAAAAGCTGCTGCTGGAAGCTTGCCTGGAGGCGATGAAGACGGGCGCGATTGTCGGCATTCAGGACATGGGCGCCGCCGGCCTGACCTGCTCCACCTGCGAGATGGGCGCGCGCGGCGGCGTGGGTCTGGACGTGGAGCTGGACAATGTGCCGCAGCGCGAGACGGGCATGAGCGCCTACGAGATCATGCTGTCCGAGAGCCAGGAGCGCATGCTGCTGGTGGCCGAGCGCGGCCGCGAAGACGAGGTGATGAAGGTCTTTGCCAAGTGGGGTCTGGACGCCGTCATCGTGGGCACCGTGATTCCGGAGCCGCGACTGCGCATCCGGCATCATGGCGTGCTGATGGCCGATATTCCCAACCAGTCACTGACGGATGAGGCGCCGGTGTATCGTCGCCCGGTGGGGACGTGGCAGTGTCCTCTGCCGCTGGAGCCGACGGAGGAAGCGCAGGCCAAGCTGGTCGAGGATCGCGACTACACGGCGGACCTGAAACAGATACTGGGCAGCGCCAACATCTGCTCCAAGCGCTGGGTGCATGAGCAGTACGACACCATGGTGCAGACCAACACCGTGCAAGGCCCCGGCGGCGAGGCCGGCGTGATGCGCATCAAGGGCACCGGTACGCCGGGCCACGAGCGCGGCCTGGCCATGGCGCTGGATGGCAACGGACGCTGGTCCTACCTGAACCCCAAGCTGGGCGCCATGCACGCCGTGGCCGAGGCATCGCGCAAGGTGGCCTCAACCGGCGCAACGCCCGTTGCCGCCACCAACTGCCTGAACTTCGGCAATCCGGAGAAGCCCGAGATCATGGCGCAGTTCTCCGCCGCCATTGACGGTATTGCGGAGGCCTGCACCGCGCTTGGCACGCCCATCACGGGCGGCAACGTCTCGCTCTACAACGAGACCCGCGGCGAGGGCATCTATCCCACGCCGGTTCTGGGCATCGTGGGCATTCTGGATGACGTGACGAGGGCTGTGCCGGCGGCATTTCAGCGCCCCGGGGACGCAATTCTGCTGATGTGGCCGATTCCCTTTGGCGAGGAGCCGGATCCGAATTTGCACGTGCCCTTCCATCCGGAGCCAACGGACGCCACGTCGAGCGTTGCGCCGGGCGTTCTGGGCACCGAGGCGGTTGTCGTCTCAGAGGATGCCCCCACGGAGATCCACGCCAGCGCCGAGCTGATCACGTTCGGCTCTTCCGAGTATGCCAAGGTGGTGCTGGGCACCGTATGGGGCCAACCGCCCGCGCTGGACCTGGAGGCGGAGGCAGACCTGCACACGCTGCTGGTCGAGCTGGGCGAGCGCCAACTGATCCAATCCGCCTGCGATGTCTCTGACGGCGGCATGGCGGTGGCGATTGCTCAGGCCACGTTCCCGAAGAGCATTGGAGCCACGGTGGAGCAGGAGCAGTCGCTGATGGTGCATCCGCTGTTTGGGCTCTTCGCCGAGCCGGCATCGACGATGATTCTTTCCGCGGACCCCAGCCGCATCGCGCAGATTGAGGAGCTGGCCGACCACTTCGGATACCAGGTGGCGCGCATCGGCACCACGGGCGGAGACAGGCTGGAGATCAAGGTTTACAGCGACGCGTTTATCTCCGCGCCGCTGGCCGAGCTGTGCAGGCCGTGGAGCAACTCGCTTGAAGCGGCACTCCACGACGAGGTGAACGCATGATCCGGCTGCTGTTTCAGGGGGTTCCGGGGATCGCAGACACAACGGACGTGGACATGGAAACGCAGGGCCGCATGGAATGGGACGCCGATCCCAAGCTCCGCGAGGAGTGCGGCGTCGTGGCCATCCACGGACATCCGGACGCAGCGCGGCAGGCGTATCTGGGACTTTATGCCTTGCAGCATCGCGGGCAGGAGTCGGCGGGCATTGCCACGGCCGACGGCCAGCACCTGGCCAACATCAAGGGCATGGGCCTCGTCTCAGAAATCTTCACGGACGACGTGCTGCAGAAGCTGCCCGGGCGCATGGCCATTGGCCACACGCGCTACTCCACCACGGGCGACTCCGCGCTGCTGAACGCGCAGCCGATCCGCGTGGAGTCCACCAAGGGACTGATCGCAATTGCCCACAACGGCAACCTGGTGAACCTGGGCAATATCCGCTCGCGGCTGGAGAGAGCCGGAGCCTACTTCCAGACCACATCCGACTCGGAGATTATTGTGCAGCTCATCGCGCACTCGCGGGCCGGCACGCTGGTGGACGCCATTGCGGACTCGCTTTCGCAGGTGGAAGGCGCCTTCTCCATCGTGATGATGACCCGCGACCGCGTGTTTGCCGCCCGCGATCCGCGAGGCTTCCGCCCGCTTTCGATGGGGCGCATCCGCAATGCGGACGGGCCGGACACCATCGTATTTGCCTCAGAGACCTGCGCCTTTGACCTGCTGCGCGCCGAGTATGAGCGCGACGTGCTGCCGGGCGAGCTGGTGATGGTAACTGAGGATGGCGTGACCAGCCGCCAGTACGCCAACGGTGTGCCGCAGTCGAGCTGCATCTTTGAGCATGTGTACTTTGCCCGGCCGGACAGCCGCATCTTTGGCCGCTGGGTGCAGGAGAGCCGCGACCAGATGGGCCGCCAGCTTGCGCGCGAGTCCGGCGTGCCCGCAGACGTGGTGGTGCCCGTGCCGGACTCCGGCGTGACCGCCGCCCTTGGCTATGCGGAAGAGGCCGGCATTCCCTTCCGTCTGGGCCTGATCCGCAACCACTACGTGGGCCGCACCTTTATTGAGCCGGAGCAGCGCGTGCGCGACTTTGGCGTGCGCCTCAAGCTGAACCCGGTGCGGAATCTGCTGCAGGGCAAGCGCGTGGTGCTCAACGACGACGGCATC
>JAJYBT010000172.1 GCA_021778875.1 Acidobacteriota bacterium
TGGATACATACAAGTTTCCGGATGGGCACAGCATCTTTATTCTGGCCGAGGGGCGGCTGGTGAACCTGGGCTGCGCGACGGGGCATCCGAGCTTTGTGATGAGCAACAGCTTTGCCAACCAGACGCTGGCGCAGATCGATCTGTGGGAGAAGCGGGACAGCTACAAGGTGGGCGTGTATGTGCTGCCGAAGAAGCTGGACGAGGAAGTGGCGCGGCTGCATCTGGAGAAGATCGGCGTGAAGCTGACGACGCTTTCGCCGAAGCAGGCGGACTATCTGGGCGTGCCGGTGGAAGGGCCGTACAAGGCAGAGAATTACCGGTACTAGAACAGCTGACAGCTGACAGTGAACAGCTGACAGATGATGGAAGTGGGTTTTGATTAGGGGCTCAGGTCTGCTTTTCGTGACCTGGGCCTCAAGCCTCGTTGTTTGGCCTTTTCCCGGAGATTCCCCGCATGACTCCGTTGCCTAGTTTTTCATTTGAGCTGTTTCCGCCGCGCACGCCGGAAAGCATGGCGAAGCTGCCGGCCGTGATTGGCCAGCTTGCTGAAGTGCGGCCGGATTTTTTCTCCATCACACATGGCGCGGGCGGCTCTGACCAGAATGGAACCTACGAGACGCTGGTGACGGTGGTGAAGCATACCGGCGTGGAGGCTGTGCCGCACCTGACGTGCGTGGGTTCGACGCGGGCGAAGATTGCGGTGCTTCTGAAGCAGTATCGCGAGGCGGGCGTGAAGCGCATTGTGGCGCTGCGGGGCGACCTGCCCGCGACGGCGATGAGCCCCGCTGCGCCGGGAGAGTTTCACTATGCAAATGAGCTGGTGAGCTTCATCCGCGAGACGCACGGGGACGCCTTCAAGATAGAGGTGGCGGCGTATCCGGAGATGCATCCGCAGGCGCCGAGCCCCGGCGTGGACTTTGAGAATTTTCGACGCAAGGTGGAGGCGGGTGCGGATGGAGCGCTGACGCAGTTGTTCTATAACGCGGATGCGTATTTTGATTTTATGGAGCGCTGCCACAAGGCGGGGATTGGGATTCCGGTGGTGCCGGGGATTATGCCGATTACGGGCTATGCGAATACGGTGAGGTTTTGCTCGGGCTGCGGCGCGGACATGCCGCGCTGGGTGAAGCTGCGCCTGGAAGAGCTGCAGGATGGCAAGGAGGCGCTGAAGGATTTTGGCGCGGAGGTGGTGACGCGTCTGTGCGAGACGCTGCTCAAGAACGGCGCGCCGGGACTGCACTTCTACACGATCAACCAGGCGGAGCCGACGCTGCGGCTGTGGAGGAATCTGGCGCTGCCGGCTGCGGTGTGAGGGAACAGGCGTGCAGCGTGCGCGTGGCGCATGAGCCCTGGCTACGGCCGGGGCGTTGCTTTTTGGGGCTTGTGCTTTTTGCCGTTGAAGAGGCGCTGGTAGAGACGCCATGCGGAGTTGTGCATGAGGCGGGTCTGCTCGGCCTTGAGCGCGGCGTAGGAGCGGCGGACGTAGTGGTCGAACTCGGGCGGCCAGCCGATGGTGGAGCGGCGCTCGGAGTAGTCGCCCTCAGCCCACCTGGCCATGACGGCTTTGTATCCGACGACGTGGGTCACGAACTCGAGGAGGCACTGGGGCATTTCCTCCTCGACGATGAGGTAGGCCTTCTGGATGATGATCTTCTCGCGAATGTCGTTGAGGGGCACGAAGATGGTATTCATCCACAGCATCCATTCCTTGAGGTCTTCGTCGCGGATGGGCTCGCTTTTTTCCTTGCCTTGACGCTTGAGCAGGGAGCGGTAGGCGATGTGGCCGGCCTGCGAGGCGACGTAGAGCGGGCCATAAAACTCATTGAGGCGCTTGTTGACGAGGCGGAGCTTGTCGCGGCGGCGGGCGAGCATGCGCGCGCTGAGGAAGGTGACGAGGTAGCCGGCGAAGGCGAGGATGACGGTGAGGATGGCCGCGCTGTGGAGCAGGTTGGGAATGGTGACTTGTGTCAGATCCATTGCTTGTCTTGCCTTGGCGAGGAGTATACGCCTGCACGATGATGCGGAACCGTGATGGGGATCGAGGTCAGGACTGACCGTTTCAATCTGCTACCTGCGGTGCCGGACGGGAATTAACCTGGCCTTTTGGGGAACAACCTTGATTTCGAAGATCTGCGGCCACAGTTTGCCGGTGACGAAGAGCCGGTTATGCGCGGCGTCAAAGGCGATGCCATTGAGAACTGCTTCCGGGCTGGAACGCTGGGAATCCGGTAACAAGCCTTTCAGGTCAATCCATCCCAGCACCTTACCTGTTGCGGGCGAAATGCGGGCGATGCGATCGGAGTGCCAGATGTTGGAGTAGATCTGGCCGTTGATGTATTCGAGTTCATTGAGCTGAGTGACAGGACTGCCACGATCCTTGACGGTGACGCGCCGTACTTCGCGGAAGGTTGCTGGATCGAAAAAGTGCAGTGTTGCGGTGCCATCGCTCATGATCAGTCTCCTGCCGTCCTGCGTGAGACCCCAGCCCTCGCCGTCGTAGTGGAAGGTGCGCAGAAGGCGAAAGCTGAAGCGGTCGTAGACCAGCGCGGTGTGTGCTTGCCAGGTGAGTTGGACGAGCGTGCTGCCCCAATTTGTGAGCCCTTCAGCGAAGTACTTACTAGGCACATCGTGAAATTGCAGGATGCGTCCGCTCTCCAGGTCTTCCATGCGCAGAGAGGAGTGGCCGTTGAGGCCTGTGCTCTCGTAGAGGTGGCCATCCACGAATACGAGTCCCTGCGTATACGCCTGCCGATCATGCGGATAGGCGTGGACGACGCGATAGGTGTCGGTTGCACAAGCTAGTGCACTCGTCCCGATCCAGATCGAGAGGATGAAGAAGATGCGGTGCCGTGGGGAGGAACTCATCTGCTGGAATTCTAGTGCGTTCGACTTTTTGTTCCAAGATCCTGGTTCCTATCGACTCTACTTCTGATGTGCAGGGCCTGATTGGGCCAGTGATTTCCCATCCTTGCGGCGGAAAGAAGGCGCAAGGATGGGGCACGGAGATTATTGGAACAGGAAAGGGCCGGAAATACAGGTCCTTCGACTCGCTGCGCTCGCTCAGGATGACAGCAGTTTTTTCGATGCGCACTGCTGGCTTTAACTCACTCCCAGGTAGACGAAGCGCAGGAGGAAGAGGATGGCGAGGATGTAGAGGAGCCAGTCCTGCTTGCGATAGCGGCCGGTGGCGAGGTGGAGCACTGCCCATGCGATGACGCCGAAGCCGAGGCCGTTGGCGATGGAGTAGGTGAGCGGGATGAGGACGAGGGTGAGGAAGGCGGGGATGGCGACGAGCGGGTCGTGCCAGCGGATCTCAGTGATGGTGGCGAGCATCATGGAGCCGACGAGGATGAGCGCGGGCGCGGTGGCGGCCTGGGGAACGACGCCCACGTAGGGCGCGGCTCCGATGGCGGCGAGGAAGAGCAGGCCGGTGACGATGGCGGTGACGCCGGTGCGGCCTCCGGCAGCGACGCCGGCGGTGGACTCGACGTAGCTGGTGACGGTGGAGGTGCCGGTGAGCGATCCGAAGACGGTGGCGGTGGCGTCGGCGAAGAGGATGCGGTTGAGGCGTGGGATGGAGTGGTCGGCGGAGATGAGGCCGGCGCGCTTGGTGACGGCGACGAGTGTGCCGAGGTTGTCAAAGAGATCGACGAAGAAGAAGACGAAGATGATTTCGAGCAGGCCCTTGCTGATGGCTCCGCGGATGTTGAGTTGGAAAGCGGTGTCGGCGAGGCTGCGCAGGCCTCCGGCGGCGGGCGTCCAGTGAACGAGGCCGAGGGCCCAGGCGATGGCGGTGGTGGCGAGGACGCCGATAAGGATAGCTCCGCGGACCTTTCTGACTTCAAGAACGACCATGAGGGCGAGGCCGAAGAGGGCAAGCGCAGCGGAGGGGTTGCGGATGTTGCCGAGGCCGACGAGCGTTGCGGGGTCGCTGACGACGAGGCCCGCGTTGCGGAATCCGATGAAGGCGATGAAGAGGCCGATGCCGCTGGCGACGGCGGCGTAAAGCTCGTGGGGAATGGAGCGGAGGATCATCTGGCGGATGCCGGCGGCGGTGAGCGCGAGGAAGAGGATGCCAGAGAGAAAGACTGCGCCGAGGGCCGTCTGCCAGGGGATGTGCATTTTGATGCAGACGGTGTATGTGAAGTACGCATTGAGACCCATGCCGGGCGCGAGCGCGATGGGATAGCGCGCGACAATGCCCATGAGGATGGAGCCGAAGGCCGCAGAGAGGCAGGTGGCGGCGGTGACGGCGGCGAGCGGCATTCCGGCGGCCGAGAGGATGGCGGGATTGACCAGGACGATGTAGGCCATGGTCAGGAATGTGGTGACGCCGGCGAGAATTTCGGTGCGCCAGTTGGCGCCGAGATGAGTGAATTCAAAATAGCGTTCGAGCGATTTGAGCATAGGCGAGTGACCTTAGAAGACCACACGCAAGGCTTGGCGCAAAGGGATTTGTGCGCAATTGCGGCGTTCATGGATGCTCTTCGGCGGTGAAGGATGCAGGCGGCGAGGGAGGATTGTGTGCGGATCTGCACACAGACGGAGGTTGGCATTCTGCTAGGCTTGTGTGGCTTGCGATTCGCAGGCGGGCTGCCGCCCGGCATGAAATCGTGATGCGGACCGCCGGGAGGCTGACTTGCGCGGTCTATGGCAAAGAGTTCTGCACGAGTCAGAGCTGAACTCCGCGCTCTTCACCAACAGGTCCCATTCACCAACCATGCAAGGAGTTCACTTATGCCTACGATGATGACCAAGGACGGCACACAGATTTACTACAAGGACTGGGGCATGGGTCAGCCGGTAGTCTTCAGCCACGGCTGGCCGCTGAGCGCGGACGCATGGGAAGATCAGATGCTCTTTCTGGCTTCGCACGGATATCGCGTGATTGCTCATGACCGCCGCGGACATGGCCGCTCCAGCCAGCCCTGGAATGGCAACGAGATGGACACCTACGCCAACGACCTTGCTGAGCTGACTGAAACGCTGGACCTGAAGGGCGCGGTTCACGTGGGCCACTCGACCGGCGGCGGTGAGGTGGCCAGGTATATTGGCCGTCACGGGACAAGGCGCGTGGCAAAGGCCGTGCTGATTGGCTCGGTGACGCCGCTGATGTTGAAGACCGATGGCAACCCCGGCGGGCTGGCGATGGAGGTGTTTGACGGCATCCGCACCAACGTTCTGGCCGACCGCTCGCAGTTTTTCAAGGAGCTCACGACACCGTTCTATGGCGCCAACCGGCCCGGTTCAACGGTGTCGCAAGGCCTGCGGGATTCATTCTGGCTGCAGGGAATGCAGGCTGGATTCAAGGCTGTCTACGACTGCATCAAGGCCTTCTCGGAGACGGACTTTACCAGCGATCTGAAAAAGATGGATGTTCCGACTCTGATTCTGCACGGCGATGACGACCAGATTGTGCCCATCGGCGACTCGGCAATGCTTTCGGCAAAGCTGGTGAAAGGATCAACGCTGAAGGTGTATCCGGGGGCGCCGCACGGCATGTGCTCAACCCTCAAGAACCAGGTCAACGCGGACCTGCTGGCATTTCTGAAGGGTTAGCGCGCGAACGGCGGCGGACGGGGGATTGCGCGGATGGATTTTTTGTTGTGTCCCACCGTTGCGCCAGAACAAAGTTGCATCGGTGGGCAAGAGCGGCTACAACAGCCGGGCTGCGTCATTGGCGAAGTAGGTGACGATGAAGTCGGCGCCGGCGCGACGGATGCCGAGGAGCGATTCGAGAATGGCGCGATCGCGGTCAAGCCAGCCTTTCTCGAAGGCGGCCTGGAGCATGGAGTACTCACCGGAGACCTGATAGGCGCCGAGGGGCACATCAAAGTGGTCTCGGGCGGCGCGGACGACGTCGAGGTAGGGCATGGCGGGCTTCATCAGGATCATGTCCGCGCCTTCTTCGAGGTCGAGGTCGATTTCGCGGAGGGCTTCACGGAGGTTGGCTCCATCCATCTGGTAGGTTTTGCGGTCACCGAACTGCGGGGCTGAATCCGCCGCTTCGCGGAATGGTCCGTAGAAGGCAGAGGCAAATTTGGACGCGTAGCTGAGGATGGGCGCATTGACGTCGCCGGTCTGGTCAAGCGCGCGACGGATGGCGGCAACGCGGCCGTCCATCATGTCGCTGGGGGCGACGATGTCTGCTCCGGCGCGGGCGAGGCTGGCGGCGGTGCGGCCAAGGAGTTCGAGAGAAGAGTCGTTGTCGACCTCG
>JAJYBT010000173.1 GCA_021778875.1 Acidobacteriota bacterium
AACCACCAAGAAATTCATGGAGAACTTTCGCTACGACGCGCACCCCATGGCAATGCTGGTCAGCACCGTTGCTGCCATGTCGTCGATTTATCCCGAAGCAGGAAACGTGCATGATGCCGCAAATCGCCTGCACCAGATCAAGCGGCTGATCGGCAAAATGCCGACCATTGCCGCCATGTCCTACCGGCACAGCGTTGGCTTTCCTTACGTCTACCCTGACAACGAACTGAACTACACCGAGAATTTCATGAACATGCTGTGGCGTATGGTTGAGCCGAAGTATGCCGCGCATCCGGTGCTGGCCCGCGCCCTGGACATTCTCTTCATTCTGCATGCCGACCATGAGCAGAACTGCAGCACGAGCACGATGCGCGCCGTGGGCAGTTCCCAGGCGGACCCCTATCTCTCGATTGCCGCCGCTGCCGCCGCTCTCTCCGGCCCGCTGCACGGAGGAGCCAACGAGGAAGTCCTCAGAATGCTCGATGAGATTGGCACGAAGGACAACGTGCCCGGCTACATCAAGAAAGTCAAGGAAGGACACGGCAAGCTCATGGGATTCGGCCATCGCGTCTACAAGAACTATGACCCGCGCGCGAAGATCATCAAGTGGACGGCGGAACAGGTATTCGAAATCACAGGAAGAAATCCCAAACTCGATATCGCCCTGGAACTGGAAAGGATCGCGCTGCAGGACGAGTACTTCGTCACGCGGAAGCTGTATCCGAATGTGGATTTCTACTCAGGCATCATCTATCAGGCCATGGGCTTGAAGCCGGAGCTGTTCACCGTGCTCTTCGCCATTCCGCGCACTGTGGGCTGGCTGGCGCAGTGGCAGGAGATGATCATCGATCCCGAGCAGAAGATTGTGCGTCCACGCCAGATCTACACCGGGCAGCGCACGCGCAGTCTGGTTCCAATCGAAGAGCGCCACGGGGCAGGTGTATTGAAGTAAGGGCGAGGGTTTGCAAGATGGTGGGCGAGGCGGGGATTGAACCCACAACCCCCGGCTTAGAAGGCCGGTGCTCTATCCAATTGAGCTACTCGCCCACATTTTTCATTGTAGCTTTGATCCCCATGAATCGGGAGGAGCGACGGGGCAAACCGTCTCCGCAAAGGCAGCCAGCGCGGCGGAGAGCACGCTGGAGGCAGCGGCAGCATCTGCTCCCGCCGCGGTGAGGTACGCCGTCACGCCATAGAGCAGATCGTCCAGCCTCTCCGGGCCAGGAATCGCGCTGCGAAGCACAAGATCCACGCGACAGCAGCGCAGCGGAATCGCCCGGATGCGAGTGCAGATGCCTTTGCACCAATTGGCGGCTTCATCCGGCTCGCGCCATTGCAGGCCCGCGCCGGGCAGCAGGTCAATGTAGCAGGCAATGGCCTGCAGTCGTTCATCACGCGGCGCGTCCAGTTCATCGGCATCGAATGCATCGACCGGCCAGAGATCGCATTTTACCGTGAACACGGGGCTGGCAGGCGCGTTGAGCGCAACCAGAGCATGGGCGAGCGCCGGCAACACTGCAACCTCAGGCAACTGACTCGCGCGTTCCGGCGTCAGACGCAAATCCACGAAGCCCAGCCAAAGCGCATCGATAACAGGCGCTCCCGAGCCTACCTCGACCTCCCAGTCAGCTTCCATTGTTCGGTCCAGCCACTTGCAGCAGGTAGCGCATCACGGTTGCCTCGGCCCAGTGAATCTCGTCGCCGGGAGCGTTGGCGAGATAAGCACAATGGCCTCCCTGGCCTGTTTCAACCAGCGCGATGTGCGGGTTGGCGACAAGCGTCTCGCGCGTCTCCGGCGTAAAGCGGATGAAGGGATCGTCGAGAGCGCGCAGGATGAACGTGGGCACGGCGATACGGTTCACAACACGAGCGGCTGCGGCACGGTAATAGTAGTCGTCGGCATCGCGATAGCCACAGTAGCGGGCGACAATCTTGTCGTCAAACTCGCGCAGGGAGCGCACCGGGCCAATGGCGCGCGCGTCATGGTAGACGGCAGGAAACAGCTCCGCCTTGCGGCGAAAGCGCCGCATGAGCCCACGCAGAAAATGCCACTCATAGAGGCGGTTCACCGGCAGGTGCAACGCATCGGAGCCGGCGGCCAGGTCGATGGCCGGGCACACCGCGGCCACCACGCACAGCGGAGCCCGCCTGCCCCACTCCCCGGCCAGCTTCAGCACCAGGTTGCCGCCCATCGAGTAACCCACCAGCGCCACGCGCTGAAGCCCGTGGTGCGCGGCAAAGTGCGCCACCACCGCGCCCACGTCCCCCGAGAGCGAGGAGTTGTAAAGCGTCGGCGTCAGGTGGTCTGTGCCGCCACAGTTGCGCATGTTCATGCGCACCACGTTGCAACCCGCCGCCCAGGCGCGCGCGGCAATGCCACGGATGTACCGCGAGTCCGACGAACCCTCCAGCCCATGCACCAGCACCACCGTGAGCCGCGCGGCGCGCTCCGCTTCAGGCTGCCAGCTGCAGTGGCACATCACACGGCTGCCGTCCGCCGGGTCCACCACGACTGTCTCCGCCGTGGAGGGCGTCAGAAAGGCGGAACGCGGAAGGAAATTGCCTACAATGGTTTGTGCATGACCGTTGCCCAGTCCGCGCCGCGGTTCAAAGGCGGCAAACCAGCCCGGCGTCGCCGTTTGGGCAGATCCAACCGCTGTATTTTCATGAATTTCTGGGGTCACGGAGACTCGGCAACTGGGGAGGTTGATCTTGTTTCAGTCCGTGCAAGTTGGGGCGGCTAGTGGGGATCGAACCCACGACATCCTGAGCCACAGTCAGGCGTTCTGCCGCTGAACTATAGCCGCCATGTATCCCTTAGATTGTAGCATCGAAGACAGACGCTCGAAACCCGCCGGAGCGAAACCGCCCATGGCCCGACTGCCTTCCAATGCGACACCTTCCGCGGCTCAGCAAAGGCCGGACATGAGCCCGGCGCCCGGACGCTGGGCGCGCGGTGCGTGGCTCTTCCGCAACGAGACGCTCCGCAAGCTGGAAGTGCTCCTGGACGAAGCGTTCAGGATTCCCGGCACGCAGATCCGCTTTGGCATCGACGGCATCATCGGGCTTGTGCCCGGCCTGGGCGACGTGCTGGCGGGGCTGCTGTCGCTGGTGATTCCGCTGGCCGCATGGATGCGCGGCGTGCCCTATGTGACCCTGGTGCGCATGGCCATCAACCTCGGCATCGGCGTGCTTGTCGGAACCGTGCCTGTGCTGGGTGATGCGTTCGATATTGCCTGGAAGCCGAACCGCCGCAACTACAACCTGCTGCAACGTCACCTGGGCGAGCCCCGACGACATACATGGCGCGACTGGGCGTTCCTGTGGATGCTGATCACTGCGCTGGCGCTGGTCTTCGCCATCCCCATCGTGCTTGCCGTGTGGCTGCTCATCTGGCTCGCCGGCCATTGAGCCATCGCACGCCTTGATGCAAATCCGATCCGCGATACAATCGAAACAGAACGTCGGGGCGTAGCGCAGCCTGGTAGCGCATCTGCTTTGGGAGCAGAGGGTCGGGGGTTCGAATCCCTCCGCCCCGACCAGTTCAAGATTCAAGAGTGTAGATTAGATTTCCAACCGCGCCGGACCTTCCGGCATCCGTGAACTCTCTCGAAAGAGTGGTCCTCGCCCAGCCCTTGGCGCGACTCCCACCCCTGACGCAAACTGCGCGTCAAGGACGGGCACCCCATTTGTGAGCCATCGAGGATTCATGAAGAGGAAGGTTGGGCCACTCGCCCAGAGAAGCTTTCGATCACATTATCCGTCTTGAACGTGCTTTACCCAAGGTCCGTTCGACCGCGAAGCAATGCCTGCGACCCCAGACCCATTCTAAAAAGAAACTACACTCCGCTTATGCTGCCATTGGGTTGATCTGAACTTCGAATCCGAGGTTTTTCAGTCGGCTGATGAGGCATAGCGCTTGTTTGTGTTTGGCGCGGTTGTCGAAGTAACTTGCGCCGAGATCCTGATAGAGGGTTCCGTATTTGAGCATGTGGTAGGCGGCGGTGAGGATGGAGGCGGCGACCGCGCAGACGGCTTTCTTGGCTCCGCGGCGAGAGCGCAGGTGCAGGTATTGGGATTGCAGATACACGCCTTTTGTTCGGCTCAGGTATCCAGCAGTCTCAAAGCGGCTCATGTCGATGCCGATTTCAGAAACGATCACTGTAGCGGAGAGTTCGCCGACGCCGGGGATGGCGCTGAGCATTTCGATGGCCGCGCGAAAGGGCTCGACGTTATCGCCCACCTCCTTGTCGATCGCGGCGATGGTCGCGTCGAAGGCGTCGATCTGGTCCAGATGCAGCTTGAGCAGGAAGCGGTGATGCCTGGTTACCCGGCCGTGCAGTGAGGCTTCCAGTTCGCTGGTGGTGGCTTTGATGCTGCGATGAGCCAGCGTCGCCAAGGCTTGGGGAACGTTCTGGCCGGCGACCAGGGCCTCGATGATGCGGCGTCCGCTGAGGCCCAGGATGTCGGATACCGCCGAATCCAGCTTGATGTTGGCATCCTCCAGCGTCTTCTGGATGCGCTGGATGTGGCTGCTGCGTTCGCGCACGATCTGTTTGCGGGTGCGCAGCAGATCGCGCATCTGCTGGGTAGGCTCGTCGGGCACGAAACTAGCCTTGATCATCCCATGCGCCATCAGATCGGCCAGCCAGGCGGCATCGTTGACATCGGTCTTGCGGCCGGGCACGTTCTTCACATGGGCCGCGTTGGCCAGGACCAACTCAAACTCGCCATCCGACAAAATATGCCAGACAGGCTTCCAGTAGACGCCGGTCGCTTCCATGGCAATGTGCGTCGCGCCTTCGCTGGAAAGCCAGCCCGACAAGGCCATCAGTTCCTGGGTGGTGGTCTTGAAGGTCTTGACCGCAGTTGTTATCTTGCCATCCACCATATTACGAGCGCAGGCAACAACGGAGTCCTTGTGAACATCCAGGCCGGCGCAGTGAGCGTGAAGAACTTCCATGACTCCTCCTTCTGCGCCGCCGGCGTGGAACCCCTATCCAAAAGAATCTAAAAAGCGTGTTCCGGGGCGAATGAAGCGCCCGTGGCGAAAATCCGGGGTGCTCAAGGGCTCCGGGTCCGACTGACACTCGGGTTCGCACGCACCAGGGAACGGCCGACCTCGGTGCCGACGTCGCATGACTAATGTAGTCCAGAGACGAACCCTGTTTCATCCCCCGTGGGTCGGATAGGCCGGTGGACGACTAACACAAGGCCTTGCCGGCGACGAGTTGTTCCGCAAGCTGTAAAGTCGGGCCCTTTCACAAAGCATAAACGACCATCTGTGTGGCGGACACCACTAGCGAAAAGCGAAACAAGCCCATTCCTTCTGAACGGCGCGTACATCATCCACACCACAAAATCGATGGGACTTCAGCCCGTGAGGGAGTCTCCGGCTTCGCACGGCCATTTCCACTTCCCGGTACAATAAGGAAGTGAGCAAAATTTCCCCTCCCACGGCTCCTACTGTGGGCTTTATTTCGTTGGGCTGCCCCAAAAACCTCGTCGATTCCGAGGTGATGATGGGCCTGCTGGACCGCGCCGGTGCGCGCCTGACCGCCCGCCCCGAAGACGCCGAAATCCTCGTCGTCAACACGTGCAGCTTTATCGACACAGCCAAGCAGGAGTCCGTCAACACCATCCTCGAAATGGCCCGCCACAAAACCGACGGCCGCGCCACCAAACTTATCGTCGCGGGATGTCTGGTTGAGCGATACAGGGATGAAATCAAGAAAAATATCCCTGAAGTCGACGCCGTAGTCGGCACCGGCGAACTGGAGTCGATCCTCGAAGCTGCCGGCATCGCGCAGCCCACCGCAATGTCGTCGCCGTTCAACATCCTCAAAGGCGACATCGCAGCCAAGCCCGGCCAGGAATCACTTTCCGGCACACACCAACCCGAGTCCAAAGCCTCAAGGCCCGAAGGGCAACTCCGCGAGCAGCAGGGCCGGTTCAGCCGCGACGAGTGGCAGGGCGCAGCGCACATGCTGCCCACCTATCTCTACGACGAAACCACGCCGCGCCTCCTCGCGACGCCCCGCGCGTCGGCCTACATCAAGATTGCCGAGGGCTGCGATCATCCATGCAGCTTCTGCGTCATTCCCAACCTGCGCGGAAAGTTCCGCTCCCGTCGCTTCGAGTCCGTCGTCGCAGAGGCGCAACAGCTCGTCGCGCGCGGCGTGCAGGAAATCACCCTCATCGGCCAGGACACCACC